>JAVVFE010000065.1:0-11023 GCA_032251175.1 Thermohalobaculum sp. | reverse complement strand
GGACAGATCCTCGAACACCCGCTCCAGCACCGTGTGCAGCCGCCGCGCGCCGATGTTCTCGACCTGCGCGTTGACCTCGGCGGCGATGCGCGCGAGGGCTGCGACCCCGTCGGGTGCAAAGCTCACCTCGACCCCCTCGGTCGCCAGCAGCGCCGTGTACTGGCGCGTCAGCGAAAAGTCGGTGTCCGTCAGGATCGCGCGGAAATCGGCCTCGCTCAGCGCCTTCAGCTCGACCCGAATCGGCAGGCGGCCCTGCAACTCGGGCAGCAGGTCCGAGGGCTTGGCGGTGTGGAACGCGCCCGAGGCGATGAACAGGATGTGGTCGGTCTTGACCGGCCCGTGCTTGGTCGCAACCGTGGTGCCCTCGATCAGCGGCAGCAGGTCGCGCTGCACCCCCTCGCGGCTGACATCGGCGCCGCGCACGTCCTTGCGGGCGGCGACCTTGTCGATCTCGTCGATGAAGACGATGCCGTTACTCTCGACCGCCTCGACCGCCTCGCGGGTGATCGCTTCCTGGTCGATCATCTTGTCGGCCTCCTCGGCGATCAGGATCTCGTAGCTCTGCGCCACGCTCATCTTGCGCCGCCGCATCCGACCCGAGAACGCCTTGCCGAACAGGTCGCCCAGGTTGACCATGCCGCCCTGGCCCGGCATGCCCGGCAGGTCGAGCATCGGCATCGGGTTCGAGGTGTCGGCGACCTCGACCTCGATCTCGGTGGCATCCAGCTCGCCGCTCCGCAGCTTGCGCCGGAACGCCTCGCGCGTGGTGTCGGACGCGGTCTTGCCGACCAGCGCCTCGATCACCCGGTCCTCGGCCGCCTTGTGGGCGGGCGCCTTCAGCTCCTCGCGCCGGGCCGCGCGGATCATGACGATGGCGCTCTCGACCAGGTCGCGCACGATCTGCTCGACATCGCGCCCGACATAGCCGACCTCGGTGAACTTGGTGGCCTCGACCTTCAGGAACGGCGCGTTCGCAAGTTTCGCCAGCCGGCGCGAGATCTCGGTCTTGCCCACCCCGGTCGGCCCGATCATCAGGATGTTCTTCGGCGTCACCTCGTCGCGCAGCTCGGGGTCGAGCTGCTTGCGCCGCCAGCGGTTGCGCAACGCCACCGCCACCGCGCGCTTGGCATCGCGCTGGCCGATGATGAAGCGGTCGAGTTCCGAGACGATCTCGCGCGGGGTCAGCTCGGTCATGCCTGGTGCCTCGATCTGCGCGACCATTTCACCGGGTCGCTCCACTCCCACCTAATGTTGCGCACCTTGCGCGTCCAGCCCGAGGCCAGCGTGCGCCGCCGCGACAAAAGCCACACGATCATCGCAAGGCCCACCAGCGCGTTGTAGACCCCGCCCCATTGCCAGATATCCAGCTTCAGCCCGAACGGCTCGACCACCGCCAGCGTCAGCGGCCGCGTCATCGCCACCGTCCCGGCCGAGAACACCGCCAGCCGGTCGATCCTGAGCGACCAGGCCAGCAGCGCGCCGAACAGCCCCACAATCGCCACTAGGTCGACCCCCGGCGGCAGCATGCCGGCGAACTTGCCGGCGATCAGCGCGAGGATGCCGCCGCCCACGATGTGCAAGGGCCGCGCCGCCTCGACCCCGAAATACCCCGCCCGCCGGTCCAGCCACCAGCCCAGCCAGCAGGCCCCGAAAGCCAGCGAGGTCGATACCACCGCAATCACCGGCCGGTCGATCAGCGCCGCGAGGATGCCGCGCGGGGTCAGCCCCTCGACCTTCGACAACTCGCGCAGATTGCTGCCCGTGACCCACAGGAACAGCCCCAGGATGCCCGACAGCGCGACCGGCGAGATCAACCCCGGCAGCCGGAAGCGCAGCAGGAACACCAGCATGCCCAGCGAGGCCGTGCCATACAGCACCGGCAGGCGCGCCAGCGGCGCCATCGCCCGCAGCTCGGGCGTCGCGATCGTCGCCGCCAGCCCGAAGGTCACCGGCCCCAGAATGCCCAGCGCCGAGCCCGGCCACAGCATCAGGCGCCGGCGCGCCACCATCTCGGCCATCGCCCAGCAGCCCACGCCCAGCGCGATCAGCGCGGGCAGCGGCTCGGCCGTGCGGGCATGGGTGATCGCGACACCGCCATGGATCAGCCGCACGGCCCAGACCCAGACGACCACGATCAGCGCGGTCAGCAGCAGTTCCCGCGGCTTGTTGCGCGGCGGGCGAAAGACCTTGTCGGGCGCCCCCGCGGGGCTCATGCCTCGATCACCTCGACGATCATGTTGCCGTTGGTGTAGACGCAGATGCCGGCGGCGATCTCCAGCGCCCGGCGCGCGATCGCCTCGGCGTCGCGGTCGGTGTCGGCCATCGCCCGGGCCGCGGCCAGCGCGTAGTTGCCGCCCGAGCCGATCGCAGCGATCCCCCCTTCGGGCTCCAGCACGTCGCCCGCGCCGGTCACCACCAGCAGTGTCGCGCCATCGGTGACGATCAGCATCGCTTCCAGCTTCTGCAGGTACTTGTCGGTCCGCCAGTCCTTGGCCAGCTCGACGCAGGCGCGCATCAACTGCCCGGGCGCGGCCTCGAGCTTGGCCTCCAGCCGCTCCAGCAGCGTGAAGGCGTCCGCAGTCGCGCCGGCGAAGCCCGCCACCACGTCATGCCCGCCCGGCATCAGGCGGCGCACCTTGCGCGCATTGCCCTTGATCACGGTCTGGCCCAGGCTCACCTGCCCGTCGCCCGCCACGGCCACCCGCCCGCCCTTCTGGACGGCGACGATGGTCGTGCCGTGCCAGCCCGGAAATCCGCTGCTCTCGCCCGCCATGTCGCGCTCCCCTTGGCCTCTCATCGGGCATATAACACGGCGGGCGGGGTTTCCACCGCAAGGCTGGCCTCGGGCCCGATCACGATCTATAGAGGCCGCGACAGGGTGCGGAGGGTGCGATGCGCAAGGCCAAGCTCAGCCGAAAGACCGCCGAGACCGCAATCGAGGTCGAGATCGACCTCGACGGCACCGGCGCCTATGACTGCCAGACCGGCGTGGGCTTCTTCGACCACATGCTCGACCAGCTTGCCCGCCATTCGCTGATCGACCTGCGGGTGCGCGCCGCGGGCGACCTGCACATCGACGACCACCACACGGTCGAGGATGTCGGCATCGCGCTGGGCAAGGCACTGGCCCAGGCGCTGGGCGAGAAGCGCGGCATCCGCCGCTATGGCGCCTGCCTGCTGCCGATGGACGACACGCTGGTGCGCGCGGCGCTCGACCTGTCGGGCCGGCCGCACCTGGTCTGGAAGGTCGATTTCACCGCCGCGAAGATCGGCAGCTTCGACACCGAACTGGTGCGCGAATTCTTCACGGCGCTGGCGATGAACGGCGGCATCACGCTGCATGTCGAGCGGCTCGACGGCATCAACAGCCACCACATCGCCGAGGCCGCGTTCAAGGCGGTCGCGCGCGCCCTGCGCGAGGCGGTCGAGCCCGACCTTCGCAAGGCCGACGCGATCCCCTCGACCAAGGGCACGCTGTGACGCCATGAGCGCGCGGACCGAACTGTTCACCCTGCATTCGCGCGGCCGGCCGGACGAGCTGATCGCGGTCGGCGACCACCGCCACCCCTTGGGCGTGATCCCGCCGTTCTGGGCGCTGTGGCGGGGCTTGTGGCTCACCGCCGCCTGCATGGCCGCGCTGATGGGGGCCGCGGTCCTGCTGCACCCGGCCGCCGCCGGAACCATCTGGGGCGCGCTGATCGCCGTCACGGTGTTCGAGGGCTCGGCGCTCGAACGGCTGGAATGGCGCATCCGCGGCTGGCGCGAGGTGGGCCTCGTCGAGGCGCGCTCCGAGGAGGGCGCCGAGGAGCTCTATCTCAGGGGCGAGGTGTCGTGACCACGGCGATCATCGACTACGGCTCGGGCAACCTGCGCTCGGCCGAGAAGGCGTTCCAGCGCATGGCGGCGGAAACCGGCGGCGGCGCCATCGTCGTCACCTCGGACCCCGAGGTGGTGCTGCGCGCCGACCGCATCGTGTTGCCGGGCGTCGGCGCCTTCGCCGATTGCCGGCGCGGGCTGATGGCGGTCGCCGGCATGGCCGAGGCGATCGCGGCCCGGGTCGCGGCCGGCCAGCCCTTCCTCGGCATCTGCGTCGGCATGCAACTGATGGCCACGCGCGGGCTCGAACATGGCGAGACCCCGGGCTTCGGCTGGATCCCCGGCGATGTCGAACGGCTCGCGCCCAACGACCCCGCGCTCAAGGTGCCGCATATGGGCTGGAACGAGCTGGTCGTGACCACGCCCCACCCGGTGCTCGCGGGCATCGAGCCCGGGGCGCACGCCTATTTCGTCCACTCCTACCACCTGCGCGTGCGCGTGCCCGAACACCGCCTCGCCCATGTCCATTACGGCCAGATGGTCACCGCCGTGGTGGGGCGGGCGAACATGGTGGGCACCCAGTTCCACCCGGAAAAGAGCCAGGCAACGGGGCTCAGGCTGATCGCAAACTTCCTCGCCTGGCGCCCCTGAAACCGGCCTGCACCAAGCGGACCCCACCGCCGGAACCTCCACCGCGCCCCGGCCCCCGAGCCGGGGCCCCGGTGGACCGGGCGGCATCCGAGCCGTCACGGTCCCGCGCCAAGGCCGGGACTGCACCGCATGAGACGCCGCCCGCGCACTTCGGCATCCGCGCGTGCGAACGCGCACGCGACGCCGCCGTGCAACGCGCACACTTCACCTGGATTTCATTTTAAAATCAATGTCTTGACCCCTCTTTCACGCGTGAAAGCGCGTGCAAGAGGGCCCAACAGGCGCCCGCGCGCACCGCCCGTCCGCGGTCAGGCGATCTCGAACACCGCCTCGACCTCGACCACCACGCCCAAGGGCAGCGAGGACGAGCCGACCGCCGAGCGGGCATGCTCGCCCGCCGCGCCGAACACCGCCTTCATCAGGTCCGAGGCCCCGTTCACCACCACCGGCTGCTGGGTGAAGCCGGCATCGCAATTGACGAAGCCCACCAGCTTCACCACCCGCACGATCCGGTCCAGATCGCCGGTCGCAACCTTGGCCTGGGCCAGCAGGTTCAGCCCGCACTGCCGTGCCGCCGCCTGCGCCGCCGCCAGCCGCGAACCCGTCGCAGGCGCGCCCTGGGCGTGGTCGGCCGCGGTCAGCGTGCCGGTCGGCAGCGGCTCGATGCCGAACGGCACCTGGCCCGACATGAACAGCAGGTTCCCGGTCTGCACGAAGGGCACATACGAGGCCACGGGCTTTGCCGGCACGGGCAGGCTCAGGCCCAGTTCGGTCAGTCGCGATTCGATCTTGCCGGTCATACCCTGTTCCTTCCCGTGATTCCGTGGCCTCCATTGATTGCCCCGCGCAGACGCGGCCGTGCAACGGAAATCGGGCGCCGGCGCAGGAGCAGTTCGCGCTCTCGCCCGAGCGTCCTGCTGCCCCGGGCTTGACCCGGGGCCTCGCGACACCGGCCCGCCCGCGCGACGCCCCGGTTCGGGGACCTGGGCCGCCGCAATCGTGGCGCGGCGCCGCCCTCACAGCCCCCAGATCCGCGGCTCGGCAAACTCGACCGAGTTGCCCGCCGGGTCGCGGAGATAGATCGAGCGCCCGCCCTGCGGCCACTCGACCTCGCTCTCGATCGCCACGCCCGCAGCGATCAGCCGCGCGCGCCAGCGCACGATCTCGCCCGCGGTGGCCGCAAAGCAGACATGGCCCGGCCCCTCGGCGCCATGCGGCGGCACCGCCAGCCCGCCCGGGGCGGGCGGAACGCGCGTCGCCGCCGGGCGGAAGATCAGCAGCACCCCGCCCCCGACCCGGAAGAAGACGTGGCGGTCGGGCACGGCGGCGATGCGCTCCAGCCCCAGCACGGTCGCATAGAACGCCGCCGTCTCCGTGAGGTTCTCGGCATAGAGTGCCGTCTCGAGGATGCGCACGGTCATGCTGTCTCCCTCCCATCGCGCGCCCCGGGCGTCCCCGGGCGGCGGGTAACCCGACCCAGCCCGGGCACGGCGGGCCGATTGACCGCCCGGCCCGATCTGGCATGATGCATGTGCTCTCCCCCGCGCGCCCCGCCGCCCCGACAGGGATCGGTTCCCCGGAACACTGACAACGACATGAGCACATGATGATCAGGAAGGTAGCATATCTCTCGCGCCGCTTCGTCCTTGCCGCCGCCGCCTTGGCACTCGCAGCACCCCTCGCGATCGGCCCGGCTGCGGCGCAGAAGGCCAAGCCCATCAAGGTCGCCGCGATCTACACCGTCCCCGTCGAGCAGCAATGGGTGAGCCGCATCCACAAGGCGCTGAAGGCGGCCGAGGCGCGCGGCGACGTGGCCTACACATGGTCCGAGAACACCGCCAACACCGATTACGAGCGGGTGATGCGCGAATACGCCGAACAGGGCATGGACCTGGTGGTCGGCGAGGTGTTCGGGGTCGAGCGCGCGGCGCGCACCGTGGCCGCCGAATATCCCGGCACGGCGTTCCTGATGGGTTCGTCCTTCGGCTCGGCGCAGCCCAATTTCTCGGTCTTCGACAACTGGATCCACGAGCCGAGCTACCTGACCGGCATGATCGCGGGCAAGTCCACCACGTCGAACGTGATCGGCATGGTCGGCGGCTATGCGATCCCCGAGGTCAACCGCCTGATGAATGCCTTCATGGAAGGGGCGCTGTCGGTCAATCCGGACGTCAAGTTCCTCGTGACCTTCATCAACTCGTGGTACGATCCGCCCAAGGCCAAGGAAGCCTCGTTCGCCATGATCGATAAGGGCGCCGACATCATGTATGCTGAGCGCTTCGGCGTCTCGGACGCGGCCAAGGAGCGCGGCGTCAAGGCGATCGGCAACGTCATCGACACCTCGGCCGACTATGCGGGCACCATCCTCGCCTCGGCGCTGTGGCACATGGAGCCGACCATCGACCGCGCCATCAAGGCGGTGACGGAAGGGACCTTCGAGCCTGCCGACTACGGCCAGTATTCCTTCATGGCGCATGGCGGCGGCAGCTTCGTCGCCGACCCCGCGCTGGTCTCGCCCGAGGCGCTGGCGGCGGCGAAGGCGAAGGAGACCGAAATCCTCGGCGGGCTGTCCCGCGTCAACGTCAACGACGCCGAGCCGAAGTCGACGATGTGAGCCCAAAGCGCGCGGCCCGATCCGGCCTCGGGCGCGCCGCTGCCGCTGGTCCCGGCCCCAGAGCCGGGACCAGCGTGCCATCCCCTGATCACAAGATGGCCCCGGGTCTTCGCCCGGGGCCCGCCCCGCGCGCCGCGCCTGTCCCGGAAGCCAGATGACCGATCGCGCCCCCGTTCTCCAGCTCGACGGCATCACCAAGCGGTTCGGTCCGCTGGTGGCGAATGATGGCATCGACCTCAAGCTCGCGCCGGGCGAGATCGTGGCGCTGCTGGGCGAGAACGGCGCCGGCAAGACCACGCTGATGAACATCCTGTTCGGCCACTACACCGCCGATGCCGGCCGGGTGCGGGTCGCGGATGGCGCGGGCGGCCTGCGCGATCTCGAACCCGGATCGCCGGCGGCAGCACTCGCGGCGGGGATCGGCATGGTCCACCAGCATTTCACGCTGGCCGAGAACCTCACCGGGCTCGAGAACATCGTGCTGGGGACCGAGCCGGTCCTGCGCTTCTGGGGCGGGCGTGCGGAGGCGCGCGCCAAGGCGGCGCGGCTGACGCGCGAGTCCGGGCTCGAGGTCGATCTCGACGCCCGGGTCGACCAGCTTGCGGTGGGCGAGCGCCAGCGGGTAGAGATCCTCAAGGCGCTCTACCGCGATGTGCGGGTGCTGGTGCTGGACGAGCCGACCGCCGTGCTGACGCCGCAGGAGGCCGAGGGGCTGTTCGCCGTGCTGCGGCGCCTCGCGGCGCGGGGCCTCGCGGTGGTGTTTATCTCGCACAAGCTGGGCGAGGTGCTGGCGGTCTCGCACCGCATCGCCGTGCTGCGGGCCGGGCGCAAGGTGGGCGAGCTGGAGACGGCGCGGGCCGACCGCCGCGCCATCGCCGACCTGATGGTGGGCCGCGAGGTGGCAGCCTCGCGCCGCGCGCCGCTCGAGCCGGGCGCGCCGGTGCTCGAGATCGACGGTGCGGATGTCGCGGCAAGCGATGCGCGCCGCGCGCTGCATGGCGCAACCCTTCGGGTGCGGGCGCGCGAGATCGTCGGCATCGCTGGCGTCTCGGGCAACGGCCAGGCGGCGCTGGCGGCGCTGATCGCGGGCCTCGCCGCGCCCGCGCGGGGCGAGATGCGGCTGAACGGCCGGCCGGTCGCGCGCCATGACCCGCGCGCCTTCGTCGAGGCGGGCGTCGCGCGCGTGCCCGAGGATCGCCACCACGACGGCATCATCGGCGCGATGACCATCGCCGAGAACGTCGCGATCGAGGACATCCGCGCGAGGGGCTTCCAGCACTGGGGATTCATCGATTTCGCCGCGATCCGGGCGCGCGCCGAGGCGGCGATCCGCGACTATGACGTGCGCTGCCCGGGACCCGATGCGCCGGCGCGGCTGCTGTCGGGCGGCAACATCCAGAAGCTCATCCTCGCCCGCGTGCTGGAACGCGACCCACGGCTGATCCTAGCGAACCAGCCGACGCGCGGGCTCGACGTCGGCGCGCAGGCCGAGGTGCATCGCAGGCTGCTGGCCGCGCGCGAGCGGGGGGCGGGGGTGGTGCTGATCTCGGAGGATCTCGACGAGATCTTCGCGCTTTCCGACCGGATCGTGGTGATCCATGCCGGACGCCTGACCGAGGCCGGGCCGCCCGAGGGGCTCGACCGCGGCACGGTCGGGCTGATGATGGCGGGCCACGGGCGCGAGGACGCGGCATGATCCGGCTGGAGGCGCGCCAGTCTGTGCCGGGTTGGCTGAGGCTTGCAGCCACCGCGGGGGCGGGAGTGGCTGCGCTGGTGTTGGTGGCGATCCCGATCGCGGTGGCAGGCGTGGGGGTATTCGATGCCTATGCGCTGATGGCGAAGGGGGCCTTCGGCACGGTCTTTGCGGCCTCCGAGACGCTGACGCGGGCGACGCCGCTGATCCTGACCGGGCTTGCGGCGGCGGTCGCGTTCCGCGCGAAGCTGTGGAACATCGGGGCCGAGGGGCAGCTTTACGCGGGCGCGCTGGCAGCCGTGGCGGTGGGCTCGGGCGCGATCTCGGCGCCGCCCGCGGTGATGGTGCCGCTGGTGCTGGTGGCGGGCGCCTTGGCAGGCGCGCTCCTGATGCTGGGGCCTGCGCTGCTGAAGCTCAGGTTCGGCGCGGACGAGGTGGTGACGACGCTTCTGCTGAACTTCGTCGTGCTGCTGTTCGTGCAGATGATGCTGGAAGGGCCGATGAAGGACCCGATGGGGCTGGGCTGGCCGCAGTCGATGCCGGTGACCGACGCGGCGAGCCTGCCGAAGCTGATGGCCCGCACGCGGCTGCATGCCGGGCTGATCATCGGGCTCGTGCTGGCGGTGGGCGTGGCAATCCTGATGCGGCGCATGGTCTGGGGCTTCGAGATCCGCGCGGTGGGCGAGAACGCGGCCGCGGCGCGCTATGCCGGGGTGCCGGTGACGGCGACGATGGTGCGGGTGGCGCTGATCTCGGGCGGGCTGGCGGGGCTCGCGGGCGTGGGCGAGGTGGCGGGGCTGAAGGGCTATCTGACCTCGGACCTCTCGCCCGGCTTCGGCTATGCCGGGATCGTGGTGGCGATGCTGGCGGGGCTGTCGCCCATCGGCGTGATCGTGGCCGCGATCTTCATCGCCGGCGTGTTCGTCGGCGCCGACTCGATGAGCCGGGCGACGGGGGTGTCGAACTACCTCGCCGATCTGGTGGTCGCGATGTCGCTGTTGTGCGTGCTGCTGGGGGGCTTCCTCACCCGCTTCCGCATCCGGCTGAGGAGGGGGTGATGGAGGTCCTCGACATCCTCCTGACCGTCAATTTCTGGGCGGCAGCCATCCGGATCGCCACGCCCCTGATCTTCGGCGTGCTGGGCGCGCTGATCTGCGAGCGCGCGGGGGTGCTGAACATCGGCATCGAGGGCATCTTCACCGCTGGCGCGATGGCGGGGTGGATGGCGGTCTGGGCGGGCGCCGATCTCTGGACCGGGGTCGGCGTCGCGGCGGCGGCGGGGGCGCTGTTCGGGCTGATCCACGCGATCCTGACCGTGCCGCTGGGGCTGTCGCAGCATGTCTCGGGCATCGGGGTCACACTGCTTGCGTCGAGCCTCAGCTATTTCATCTACCGCACCGCGCTGCCCGACGTGACCACGCCGCCGCGGATCGAGCCGTTCCGGCCGGTCGAGCTCCCGGTGCTGTCGGACCTGCCGTTCATTGGCCCCGCGCTGTTCCAGCAGACGCCATTGACGCTGCTCGCCTTCGTGATGGTGGGGGTGGTGGCCTTCGTGCTCTACCGCACGCCCTTGGGCCTCGCGATCCGGGCGGTGGGCGACAACCCCGCGGCGGTCGAGGCGCAGGGGCTGTCGGTCCATGCGCTCAGGATCGGGGCAGTGATGGCGGGCTCGGGCCTGATGGCAATGGGGGGGGCGTTCCTGACCATGTCGGCGTTCGACGCCTTCTTCTTCGGCATGGTGAACGGGCGCGGCTGGATCTGCATCGCGCTGACGGTGTTCGCCTCGTGGCGGCCGGGCAAGGCGCTGCTGGGCGCGTTGCTGTTCGGCGCCTTCGACGCCTTCCAGGTGCGGCTGCAGACCGAGGTGGGGGCGTTCCTGCCCAGCCAGGTTTTCCTGATGCTGCCTTATCTTCTGTCGATCGCGGCGCTGGTGGCTGTGGCGCGGAAGGCCGATTACCCCCGCGCGATGCTGACGCCGTGGTTCAAGGGGCAGCGCTGAGGCTCTCGCCCATGAACAGCGCCTCGCGCGCCCGGATCGCCTCGGCCACGAAGGCCATAAAGGATCGCACGCGGGGCACGCGCCGCAGCGAGGGATGCGTAACCACCCAGATGTCGAGATAGGGCGCCGGCGCGACCCCCGGCAGGCGCACAAGGTCCGCGTCGCTGTCGCCGAGAAAGCAGGGCAGGAAGCCGACGCCCAGCCCCGCCCGCACGCCCGCATGCAACGCCACCATGTCATCGAAGCGCAT
>JAVVFE010000064.1:0-11067 GCA_032251175.1 Thermohalobaculum sp. | reverse complement strand
CCTTCCTTGCCGCCATGGGGCTCGAAGTGGGCAAATCCCTCTGCGAACATGACATGACCGCCACCGCGCGCGAGATCATGCTCAAGGCGGGGGCGGCGGGCTGCAAGATCCTGCTTCCCGCCGATGTGGTCGTCGCCCGCGACTTCGCCGCCGGTGCCCCGCATGAGGTGGTGGGTGCCCATGCCTGCCCGCCCGACGCCATGATCCTCGACGCCGGCCCCGCCGCGGTGGCCGAAATCGTCGCCCGGTTCGAGGCGGCGAAGACCGTGGTCTGGAACGGCCCGCTCGGCGCCTTCGAGATCGAACCCTTCAACGCCGCGACCGATGCCGCCGCCGAAGCCGCGGCCCGCCTGACCGAGGAAGGCCGCCTGCTCACGGTCGCCGGCGGCGGCGACACGGTGGCCGCGCTCAAGGCCTCGGGCGCGGCCGAGCGGTTCACTTACGTCTCGACCGCCGGCGGCGCCTTCCTCGAATGGCTCGAAGGCAAGACCCTGCCCGGCGTCGCCGCGCTTGAAACCTGATCCCCGCCTGCCCCGACCCCGACCGACCGACTGCGCTGAGAGAGGATGCCATGAAGGCCACCCGCACCGTCCAGAAGATCCTGTCGAACTACGAAGGCGAAACCCCCGGCGTGAAGGCCAACCTCTGCCGCATGCTGATGACCGGCCGCCTCGGCGGCACCGGCAAGATGATCATCCTGCCGGTCGATCAGGGCTTCGAGCACGGCCCCGCCCGCTCCTTCGCGCCGAACCCGGCCGCCTATGACCCGCACTACCACTACCAGCTTGCGATCGACGCGGGGCTCAATGCCTATGCCGCGCCCCTGGGCATGATCGAGGCCGGCGCCGACACCTTCGCCGGCCAGATCCCGACCATCCTCAAGGTCAACTCGGCCAACTCGCTGATGTCGGACACCGCCGGCAAGAACCAGGCGATCACGGCTTCGGTGGACGACGCGCTGCGGCTTGGCTGCGCCGCCATCGGCTTCACCATCTACCCGGGCTCGGACATGGCGCTCGACATGTTCGAGGAGATCTCGGCGATGCGTGAGGAAGCCGCGGCCAAGGGCGTCGCCACTGTGATCTGGTCCTATCCGCGTGGCGAGGCGATCTCGAAGGACGGCGAAACCGCCATCGACATCGCCGCCTACGCAGCCCAGATCGCCGCCCTCCTGGGCGCCCATGTCATCAAGATCAAGCTCTCGACCGACCATCTCGAACTGGCCGAGGCCAAGAAGGTCTACCAGGCGCAGAAGATCGACGTCTCGACCCAGGCCGCGCGCGTCGCCCACTGCATGCAGGCGGCCTTCAACGGCCGGCGCATCGTGGTGTTCTCGGGCGGCGCCAAGAAGGGCGAGGATTCGGTCTACGACGACGCCCGCGCCATCCGCGACGGCGGCGGCAACGGCTCGATCATCGGCCGCAACACCTTCCAGCGCCCGCGCGAGGACGCGCTGGCGATGCTGGCCAAGCTGGTCGACATCTACAAGGGCCGGGCCTGACCCTGGCCCGGGACGGCGCGCGCGGTATCTGCGCGCGCCGTCCCTGCATGTAGTAATTTTCCAATATTATAACTATTTCATATACTTAGTTATCATTTCACGCGTGAAAGCCACGCCACGCCGCTGGGGGGGAACCCGGCTCGAGACCGCCCCGTCGCCCGGGGCAGTCCCAGGGGAGCGTCACACCACCCGGGCCGCGCCGCTCATGGAACCGCCGAACCGGCATCGCGCCCACTGAAGCCGATCTCTCGAAGTCTTGATCGGCCGCGTCATGCGCGCGTCTCGGATCTGACCTATGGTGATCGCACGTTTGGAAGCGAGCCAGCCATGTATTCCCCGACCATCCATTGCCCGATCGGCTACTGCCTCACCGACCCCCAGGGCGGTTTCGCCTTCCCCGCGCCGCGCACGGTGTTCTCGACCCGCGACCGGCCGCTGGGGATGCGCGCGATCCAGAACTGCCCGGCCGTCAACAACATCGAGCGCCAGTTGGTCGAGCTGCCCTCGCCCTACGGGCTGCGGCTCAGGATGGCGCGCGGACCGCAGGGCGGCTATGGCATCCAGATCGTCGAGCAGGGCACCTTCGTGCAGCCCGACAAACTCAGCGACATCCTGGCCGTCGAGCCCCCGGCCCGCTGGCGCCACCCCAAGAAGCCGGTGATCCAGCTTCGCCTGCCCTATTTCTTCGTGACCGACGAGCCCTGCATGCTGGCCCAGATGCCGCCCTTCCTCGGGCCCGCAATGCGGCGCTGGCCCGGCACGATGGTGGCCGGGCGCTGGCCGCTGGCGCTGTGGCCGCAGAACCTGACCTGGGCCCTCGAATGGGACGACCCGACGCAGGAACTGGCGATCAAGCAGGGCGAGCCGCTGTGCCTGTTCTTCTTCGAGTTCAACAACCCCGACAAACGCCCCGAGATGGTCGAGGCCCAGCTCACCCCCGAACTCGAGGAATACCGCCTCGGCATGCAGGGCCTGCACCACATCACCGACAAGATCGAGGAGGTGTGGGAGATGGCGCGCGCCCGCCGCCCGGCCCGCCTGCTGGTCCCGATCGACGAGGCGGGCGATGCCTGAGCCGATCCCCGTTCCGGTCGGCTGGCGCAACTCGGCCCCGCAGGCCGCGCTCGCCTTCTTCCCGCCCGAACCGCTCGACCCCGACGGCACCATGTCGCCCGGCGATGGCGGGCTCGCGCGGCGGCTGGTGCGGGTGCGCGCGCCCTACGATCTCCGGCTGCGCCTCTCGCCCCCCCGCGTCACGCCCGTGCAGGTCGGCCGCGTGCCGCGCGACAGCACCCTCAGCGAGGAAGGCTTCCGCGGCCTGGTCACCCCGATCAAGCCCTCGGCCCAGCGCGATGCCGGCACGCTGGCGGTGCAGATCGCCCTCAACCTGTTCTTCATCTGCGACGAGGACTGCACCATCCAACTGATGCCGCCCTTCCTCAGCGCCAACTTCCGTCACTGGCCGGGGCCGATCGTCTGCGGCCGCTTTCCGCTGAAAAGCTGGCCGCGCCCGATCAACGCGGTCATGGAGTGGCAGGACCGCAGCCGCGACTGGGTGCTGAAACGCGGCGACGACATGGCCTATGTGCTGTTCAGCTTCGACGATCCGGCCAAGGTGCCCGCGCTGGTCGAAGCGGCGCTGACGCCCGCGCTCAAGCGCCATGTCACGCAGGTTGACAACGTGGCCGCGTTCGGACGCAATGTCGGCCCGATGTTCGCGGAGGCCGCGCGGCGGCGCCCGGCGCGCCTGCTGGTCCCCAAGCGCATCGGCAGCCCCGACTTCTGACCCCTGCGCAACCGCGCCGACCACCAGGACCCACATGACGAACGAGCCCGAGGCCGCGCGCCTCTATCTGGTCACTCCGGTGGCCTTCGATGCGCAGCGCCATGTGCCTGCGCTGGCGGCGATGCTGGCGACGGGCGCGGTTGCCTGCCTGCGCCTCGACCTCGGCGAGGGGGCGGACGAGGACGCCTGGCTGCGGGCCGCGAACCACCTGCTGCCGGTCTGCCACGCCGCCGACGTGGCGCTGGTGATTGCCGAGCATCACCGGCTGGTGCGCCCGCTGGGGCTCGACGGCGTGCATCTGGGCCGCAGCCGCACGCCCATGCGCGACGTGCGCAAGGCGCTGGGGCGCGATGCGATCGTCGGCGCCTTCGGCGGCGCCGAGCGCCACCGCGCGATGTCGCTGGCCGAGGCCGGGGCGGATTACGTCGCGCTGGGCCCGGTGCGGGTGATGGGCGCGCTGGGCGACGGCACCGCCGCGCCCGACGAGCTGTTCCAGTGGTGGTCCGAGATGATCGAGACCCCGGTGGTCGCCGAGGGCGGCGTGACGCCCGAGGATGCGCGCCGGCTGGGCGCGATCGCCGACTTCATCGTCCCCGACCCCGCGCTGGTCTGGGATGCGCCCGACCCCGCGGCCGCAATTGCGGATTTCGCCGCCGCCCTCGACGCGGCCTGAGCCCAGCCGGGATCGGGCCACCCCCGGCCCGGGCCGCACGCCCCCGGCGGCGCAGCCGACGGCGCTGGCGTGGCGGCTCGATGCCGCCGCGCCAGCGGCCCCGGGGTCAGACGTTCAGCAGCAGGTGCTCGCGCTCCCAGGGGCTGATGACGCGCATGAACTCCTCGTATTCATGCACCTTCACCGCCGCATAGAGGTCCGAGAAGCTCTTGCCCAGCACCTCGCGCAGCGGGTCGCAGCCCTTGAACTCGTCGACCGCGTCCAGCAGCCCGTAAGGCAACTCGCGCGGCCGCTCGTAGCTGTCCGAGCGGACCTCGTCGCGCGGCTCGATCTGCCGCATCAGGCCCAGCAGCCCCGCCGCCAGCGTCCCGGCGATCGCGAGGTAGGGGTTCGCATCCGCCCCCACCACCCGGTTCTCGACCCGCCGGGCCTCGGGCGGCGAGATCGGCACGCGCAGCCCCGTGGTGCGGTTGTCGCGCCCCCAGTCCAGGTTGATCGGCGCCGTGATCCCCGGCACCAGGCGCCGGTAGCTGTTCACATAGGGCGCCATCAGGCAGCAGGCGGCCTTCAGATATGCCTGCTGGCCGCCGATGAAGTGGCGGAAGGCGTCCGAGGGCTCGCCCTCGGGCGTCGAGAACAGGTTCTCGCCGGTGGCCGCCACCACCACGCTCTGGTGGATGTGCATGGCCGAGCCCGGCTGCTCCTCCATCGGCTTCGCCATGAAGGTGGCATAGCAGCCGCAGCGCAGCGCCGCCTCGCGGATCAGGCGCTTGAACAGGAACACCTGATCGGCCAGCTCCAGCGGATCGCCATGGCGCAGGTTGACCTCGAGCTGCGCCGCCCCCGCCTCCTGGATGATGGTGTCGATCTCGAGGCCCTGCGCCTCGGCATAGTCGTAGATATGCTCGATCACCGCGTCGTATTCGTCGACCGCCGAGATCGAATAGGCCTGGCTTTTCTGCGCCCTGCGGCCCGAGCGGCCCAGCGGCGGCTCCAGCGGATAGTCGGGGTCGATGTTGGGCTTGGTCAGGTAGAACTCGATCTCGGGCGCCACGATCGGCTGCCAGCCCTGCGCGTGATACTGGGCCAGCACCCGGCGCAGCACCGAGCGGGGCGCGAACTCGACCAGCCGCCCCTCGCGGTCCGAGACGTCGTGGATCACCTGCACCGAGCGGTCATTGGCCCAGGGCACCGCGCGCATGGTGCCGTAGTCGGGCTTCAGCATCAGGTCGGCGTCGGTGTCGTAGCCCCTGAAATTGGCGATGTCGGGATAGCCCCCGGTGATCGTCAGGAAGAACAGCGAGGTCGGCAGGAAGGTCGGGTTGTCGCGGATGAACTTGGACGAGGGCATCACCTTGCCCCGCCCGATCCCGGCGAAGTCGGGGGTCACGCATTCGACCTCCTCGACCGCGTGGTGGCGCAGCCAGGCGCCAAGCTCGATGGGGTCGGTCAGATTGGCCGGGGGAGACACGCCGAGGCTGATCTCGGGGCGTGACGGCCCGCGCCGCGGAAGTTGCGACGGGGCGGAACTGTCGCTCATGGAAAACCTGTGAGGTTGTGAAAACTTTTCGACTGTAGCACCGCGCCCCCATGGGCTGGCAACCCCGCACGGTCGGCCCGCACGGTCGGCCCGCTGGGGGCCTGCCCCGCACGGTCGGTCCGCGGTGGCCGTCCCCGCACAGTCGGTCCGTGGTGGCCTGCCCTGCCCGGTCGGCCCGCCGGGGGCCTGCCCCGCACCGCCAGACCGCAGGCCAGCGACCCGGTACAGCCAGCCGCGGGGGTCACGCCAACCGGCGGCCCCTGCGGCCGGCGCGGCTCACGGGGCCGGCGCGATCCGCCGCTCGGCCAGCCCCAGCGCCACCGCCCGCCCGGCATGGTCGGCCAGTTCCTTGCGCCCGGCAAAGGCGCCGGGGCGCACGGCGTCGTGGAAGATCACCTCGACCCGGCCGCCGCGCGAGCGGGCCAGCACCTGCCAGACATGCGCGCCAAACCCCATGTCGCCCCACCAGCCGTAGAAATTCGTCGGCACCCCCGCGCCCGGCGCCACGTCGTAGCGGATGGTGACAGGCTGCACCCACAGTTCGGCGCCATGCCCGTCGAGGAAGAAGACCGAGAACAGCGAGCTTTTGAACGGCAGCACCCGCAGCCCGTCGGTCGATGTCCCCTCGGGGAAGAAGGCCAGCAACTGCCGCGCCGCGATGCGCTCGCGCAGGACCTCCTCCTGCCGCTTGGCGTGGCTGCGCCGGCGCTCGATGAAGACCGTGCCGACCACCCGGGTGACGAAGCCCACCAGCGGCCAGTCGCGCACCTCGGCCTTGGCAACGAAATAGACCAGCGTGACCGCCCTCAGCGCCAGGATGTCCAGCCACGAGGCATGGTTCGCCACCAGCGCCCCGGCCGCGACCGGATGCCCCGCGACGCCCAGCGCAAGCCCGCACAGCCGCAGCCCCAGCCGCGCCCAGGCCTGCGCCAGCGCGAAATGGAAGGTCACCCACCGCCCCAGCCCGGCGCGCAGCGCCCGGCCGACCAGGAAACCGGCGACCACCGCCGCCGTCAGGCCGACCAGCAGCACCAGCCGCACCGCGCCCCGCAGCCGCTCGTGCCGCGTGAGCGGCGGCAGCGCGTCGGGCTCGGCTCCCCTCCAGGTGGTCGTCATGGCGCCCCCCGGCCCCGCTCAGTCGCCGAGCGGGATGGCGCCCACGGGCTTCTTCTCCTGACCATAGAACGACCAGTAACGCTGCACCATGCGCGCTGTGTCCATGATCAGGCACACGTCGATCGTGTTGAAATCCCAGTCGATATAGGCGCCTTCGCCGACAAAGCCGCCAAGCCGGATATAGGCCTTGATCAGCGCCGGGATCTGGCGCATCGCCTCGGCCCGGTCGACCTGCGCGGCCGGCAGGATGTCCATCGGCGTGAAATGCCCCTCGACCGCGCGCACGCGCAGATCCTCGGGCGCCAGGTGGTTGTAGTGCAGGTAGCTCAGCGCCTGCGAGATCGCGCCGGTGTCGGTGCCGTGGAAACTCGCCACCCCGAACAGGATCGAGATGCCGTGCTCGGCGACATAGTGGCCAAGCCCGCTCCACAGCAGGTGCATCCCCGCCCCGCCGCGATAGGCATCGTCGACGCAGGACCGGCCCAGTTCAACGGTTTCCCGCGGATAGTTCAGAAGAAGGTCAAGCTCGTATTCCTGCGCCCCGTAGAACCCGATACCCCCGCGCGCGACCGAGCCGCGCATCACCCGGTAGACCCCCACGACACCAAGTTCCAGATCGGGGTCCGTGCAGTCCCGGTCGATCAGCAGGAGGTGGTCGAAATAGGGATCGAACCGGTCGCGCTCGCGCCGGTCGGCCGCGTCCTCGGGCGACGGGGTTGCCCCCATCTCCTCGACGAACACGCGGTAACGCAGGCGCTGTGCTGCCGCCACGTCCGCGGCGGTCTCCGCCAGCCGAACGATGAAGCGGCCTGCATCCACATACATCCGCGCAACTCTCCCAACCCGTTCGATCGGCTCTCGTCGGCCACTTCGGTGCGGCGCCGGCCGGTCGGCGGACACTATGAGTATTGTCCCGCGGGCGCAACTGCTGCGCATGCCGGAGCAGCCCGGGCCCGCGCCGCCCGATGGCAAACAGCCGGGCACAGTTAAGAAAACCTTCACCGTTTTCGGGTCTGATCGCTCAGAAGTGATCGGGCTCGATCAGGTCGAGCGGTATGTCCGGGCCCGACAGCACGACCTTGCCCCGGTGCTCGAACGTGACCGTGATGCGCGCGCCGATGATGGACTGGACCTGGCCGATCCCCCAGTCGGGCTCGCCGGCGTGGCGCACAAGGGCGCCGACCTCTATGAACGGGTTCGTCATGCCGGGAACCTGGAATGTCATCAGGAAACGTGGATACCACATTTTCGAATCGGCCGCGCGACGAAACAAGGAGCCAGGGCTCCCCTCCCGGGTCGGTCGGGATGGAAAACGCTCCGGGACGATCGGGACCGCTTGACCCGCACGGCGCCGGCATGCGCGCGAACCGAAGGAGGCACCATGACAGGGGCGACGCTTGCGGGACTGGTCGCGGCCCGGATCTGTCATGATCTGGTCAGCCCGGTGGGCGCCATCGGCAACGCCGCCGACCTGATCGACGAGTTGTCCGGCGCCCCGATCGGCGAGGAGCTGGACCTGCTGCGCCAATCGGCCGCGCGCGCGACGTCTATGCTGCGCCTCCACCGCCTCGCCTTCGGCACGCCGGGCGAGGCCGGGGGCGCCATGGCGCGGGCCGAGCTGCACGCCATGGTCTCGGCCGTGCTCGCCGGGCCGCGCGTCGAGATGCGGTGGAGCGGGCTCGACGGCCCCGCGCTCGACCTGGGCGCCGCCCGCGCCATCGCCCTGATGGCGATGGCGGGGCGCTGTCTGCTGGGCATGCGCGGCCGGCTCGGCGTGACGCTCGCGCTGGATGCCGACTGGCCCGCCGGGGTCGCGGCCGAGGGCGAGGCCGCCGCGCTTGATGCCGAGGCCGAGGGCTGGCTGACCGGCCGCGCCGGCCCCCCCCTGCCCGAGCCGCGTCGGATCGAGCTTGCCCTGCTGCCCCAGGCGCTGGCCGCCGCCCACGCGCGTCTGGCGCTGCGCCCGGCACCCGGTTCGGTGCTGCTGACCGCCCTGCCCGCCTGACGCGCCCCGCCGCCCTGCTCGCCCGGCCGCCCTGCCCACCCCACGCCCTGCCCGCCCGGCGCCCGGGCGGCCCCGCCGCGCGCGCGGCCGGAGCATGGAGCATAAGGGCGGGGCATCAGGGCAGCGGGTCGTGAAAGCGACTGTGCGTGAAGGCAGCGGGTCGTGAAGGCATCAGGGCGTCAGAGCGTCCCCAGCCCGTCGCGATAGCGCGCGATCCGGGCGCGGTAGACTGCCGCCGCCGCGCGCAAATTCGCGACCGCCGCGGCATCGAGGCTGCGCACCACCTTGGCAGGCTGGCCCAGCACCATCGAGAAATCGGGGATTTCCTTGCCCTCGGTCACCAGCGCGTTGGCGCCGATCAGGCAGCCGCGCCCGATCCGCGCGCCGTTCAGCACCACCGCACCCATGCCGATCAGGCTGCCCTCGCCGATGGTGCAGCCGTGCAGGATCGCACCGTGCCCGACCGTGACCTCGTCGCCGACCTCCAGCGGAAAGCCCGGGTCGGTGTGGCACACTGCCCCGTCCTGGATGTTCGCGCCCGCGCCGATCAGGATCGGCTCGTTGTCGCCGCGCAGGACGGCGTTGAACCAGACGCTCGCGCCCTCGCGCAGCGTCACCTGGCCGATCAGCCGCGCGCCCGGCGCGACATAGACATCGCCCGAGGCGGGCAGCAGCGGGCTGTGGCCCTCGAAGGTGTAAAGCGTCATCCGAACATCTCCTCGAACTCGCGATTCAGCGACTCGACATGGCCGATCAGGCTGCGCTGGCGCGGGCGGCGCAGCCGTTCGGCGGCGATGATTGTCCCGATCTGGGAATAACAGGCGTCGAGGTTGTCGTTAATCAGGACATAATCATATTCTGCCCAGTGGCTGATCTCGGCCTGCGACTTCGCCATGCGCCGCGCGATCACCGCGTCGTCGTCCTGCCCGCGATGGCGCAGGCGGCGCTCCAGTTCGGCGATCGAGGGCGGCAGGATGAACACGCTGACCACCGCGAAGCCCAGCGGCGAGTCGCGCAACTGCTGGGTTCCCTGCCAGTCGACATCGAACAGGACGTCGCGGCCCTGCCCGATCGCGACCTCGACCGGCGCGCGCGGCGTGCCGTAGTGGTGGTCGAACACGCGGGCATGCTCCAGCATGCCGCCCGCCGTTACCATCGCGGAAAACCGCGTCGCATCAACGAAATGGTAATCCTTTCCGTCGACCTCGCCCGGCCGCATCGGCCGCGTGGTGGCCGAGACCGACATCACGAACGACCCGTCCCCCGCCAGCAGGCGCCGCGACAGCGTCGACTTCCCCGCCCCTGACGGCGAGGAGAGGACGAACAGCAGTCCCTGGCGCTCGGGCTCGGGCAACGTGGGCATCGGCGTCTCGCTGGCTCGGGGATCGGGTTTGATACGGGCGGCCGGTCGGCATCGGGTCCGGCGCGCGGAGATTGCGCATCGCCCGTCCCGCGGTCAACCGATTGCGCGTGTGGCCGTGACGTTAATCACAGCGCCCGGCGGCTGGCACAGGCTTTGCTGCTTCCAGGATGAACGAGTCGTAAACGTCCCTTTTCGAAACACACGCCTGACTTGGCGGACTGGTTTCAAAAGGGTAAACTGGATGTGAGGGTAAAATGAGCGTGGTCTCTGGCGACGAAAGCGGTTGCGTCAATTTCATGAGTTATCTCATCCAGAAATCATCAGCGATGCTGCATCCGGACATCCGCGCCCTCGAGGCATACTGGCAGGACCTGCGCGCCGGGCGGGTGTGCCCGTTCCGTGCCGAGGTCGATCCGCGCGACATTCCCTCGAAGATCGGCAGCCTGTTCATCCTCGAGGATCTGGGCCTCGGCAATGTGCGCTTCCGCATCGCCGGAACCGCGCTGATCGACGCCTTCGGGCTCGAGCTGCGCGGCATGCCGGTGGGCTCGGTCATGGAATTCTCCGCCCGCCAGAGCCTGACCGAACTGCTGCGCGAGACGATGGCCGAGCCGGGCGTCGGCTATGCCCGGCTGCGCCGCGCCGATGCGCCGGGCGAAACCTGGGAACTTCTGCTGCTGCCCCTGCGCAGCGATCACGGCCGGGTCGACCGGCTGATCGGCGCGCTGCACCGTCTGGGCGAGGACGCCGACGCCGCCACCGGCGTGCCGCTGCGCTTCACCATCGAATCGATGTCGATCGCACCGGTCGAGATCACCGAGGCCGAGCACGAGACCCCGGTGATGGGTCTGGCGGGCTTCGCCGACTCGGCCATCGCCTTCACCGCGGCCCTTCCGTCGCAGCCCCGCACCTCGCCCGCCGCCACCGCCGCGCGCCCCGGCCTGATCGCGATCTCCGGCGGCCGGGCCGGCACCGATGGCGACGATCCCAAGGGGCCGGGCGCGACCCCGGCCCGTACGCGACTGCGGCTGGTCTCGGACCACTGATCCCGCAGGGGCGTGCCGGCCGCCGGCGCGCCCTCAG
>JAVVFE010000063.1:0-11144 GCA_032251175.1 Thermohalobaculum sp. | reverse complement strand
GCGCGGACGACCTCATCGGGCGCGTGCCCGCCGAAGCGCGCGCCATCGGGCGCGGTCTCGGCCCGGAAGCGGTAGGGTTCGGCGCGCGGCGTGATCAGCGTGACGGCGATCTGCCAGTCGAGCAGCGGGTCGGCGGCCAGTTGCGCGACGATTGCCGCGCGCACCTCCTCCGACGCCGCGCGGCCGCCGAGATGCGCCTGGCGGCCGGTGATCTCGATGGCGCCCTCGGCCAGCGCGCCGAGCGCGCCGAGCCCGCGGCCCACGCTGTCCGCCCAGCCCTCGCCGGGCGCGCCGGCGGCCAGAACCAGCGCGCTTTGCAACGTATGGCCGGTGGCGATGGCGCGCGCCCGGTCGAGGATCAGGGTTTCGGCCGCAGCACTCGGCGCGGTGCCATCGATGCGCAGGGGCTGGCCGGCCTCGCGATGTGCGGCAAAGCGGTAGGGAACCTGGACGGGCAGCACGCTAAGCGCATCCACGACGCCGCCGACCCCCGGCACGGCGGCGGCGCGGCGCACGAGCCCGGCACGCGCCGCCTCGCTGTCGGCCAGGCCCGACAGGCGGACCACCCGCCCATGGGTCGTGATGCCAAGCGGATGCACCGCGTCGCGGCCCAGTGCCGCCTCGACGCGGCCGTCGATGCCACGCTCGATCCGCGGCGCGACAACCATCGATGCGTGCCAGGCAAGCACGCCGACAGTCGCCAGGACGGCAAAGATCAGGATCGACCGCATCGCACCTCGTCACACCGGCGGAGACGCTCGCCGCCGCTGTCATTGCCGCGAGGCGGAACGCTCCATCTCCGCTTTTCCGACGGTGCGGGGCGGCTGGCAAGCGAAACAGGCGGTCCGGCGGGTGGGCGGCGCCGGCCGCGGGGTGCACGGCCGGCACGCCCGGGCGCCACGGTGGTCCGGATGCAACCGGGCCGCCGCCGCGCCGCATCCGGCGGCGGCGGGGTCAGGGGGTCTGCACCGGCCTGGGCCGCCCGCGCCGCTTGCGCTCGCGGATCGCGATATAGAGGGTCGAGGCGATGATGATCGCCCCGCCCGCCAGCGTCGGCCGGTCGATCGCTTCACCGAACAGCAGCCAGCCCGCGCCACCCACCGTGACCAGACGCAAATAGGTGAAGGGCGCAACGAAGCCCGCATCGCCCGACGCATAGGCGCGGATGTCGGCATAGGTCCGGACCGACGAGCCCGTCACCAGAACGGCGATCATCGCCCATTGCCACACACCCAGCGGAATCTCCCAGTGCACCAGCGCCGGTGGCAGGGTCGCGATGGCCACGATCACCGACGACGAGACGAACACGCCATCGGTGCCGTCCCGCTCGGTGATCAGCCGGCCCAGCATCAGCGCACAGGCAAACGCCAGCGACGAGACCAGCGCGGCGAGCATCGCGGGCTCGATCGCGCCGATCCCTGGGCGCAGGATGATCAGGGTTCCCAGCAGACCCGCGATCGTTGCCGCCCAGCGCCTCGGTCCGACCGTCTCGCCCAGCAAAGGCCGCGCAAGCACCGTGGCAAACACTGGCGCCAGGAAGAACAGGATGGTCGACACCGCAAGCGGCAGCTTCCAGATCGCGTAGAACCCGGCATTGAGCGTGACCGCGAGCAGGAGTCCGCGCGCCAGATGCAGCTTCCACGCCGTGATCCGCACGCGCCGCCGCCGGGTCGCGGCCGACAGGAACGGCAGCAGCGCCACCAGTGCGAGCGCCGAGCGCAGAAACGCGAGCATCGAGCTGTGCAGGTCGGCCGACAGGAACCGCACCGCCAGCGTCATCGCCGTGGCGCCGAGCACCGAGACGAGCGCCCAGAGGGCGCCCTCGGCATTGCCGGAGAGGGGAGGTAGACCAAGACGCATGCAGATCGGGTCCGGCTGGGGTGCGCCACCATCCGCCGGATCGCGCCGCCACGCAAGCGGCGCACCCCGGCGGGATGGCGTCACGCGCTGCGCGTGGGCCGCAGGATGTGCGGGTGCGCGCCGTCATAAAGCGCCGAGTCGCGGAAGTCCTGTTCCGCCAGCGCCCGGCCGATCAGGATCAGCGCGGTGCGGGTGACCTTGGCCGCCCGCACCTTGTCGCGGATGTCGCAAAGCCGCCCCTCGATGAAGCACTGGTCGGGCCAGCCGACGCGGTAGGCCACGATCACCGGGCAGTCGGGCCCGAGGATCGGCGACAGCGTCCGCTCGATCTCCAGGAGGTTGCGGATCGAGAGGTGAATGGCCAGCGTGGCGCCGGTGCGCGCAAGGCTGGCCAGATCCTCGCCCGGCGGCATCGCGGACGATTTCATCGCGGTGCGCGTCAGGATCACGGTCTGCGCAACCTCGGGGATGGTCAGTTCGCGCCCCAGCGCCGCGGCCGCCGCAGCATAGGCCGAGACGCCGGGGGTGATGTCGTAGGGGATGCCGAGGCCCCGCAGCCGCCGGATCTGTTCGGCGATCGCGCCATAGAGCGAGGGGTCGCCGGAATGGACCCGCGCGACATCCTCGCCGCGACCGTGCGCTGCCTCGACCTCGGCGATGATCTGGTCGAGCGTCAGGGATGCCGTGTCGATCACCCGCGCGCCCGCGGGGGTCGCGGCGACGATGGCTTCGGGCACCAGGCTGCCGGCATAGAGGCAGACCTGGCAGGCGCGGATCAGCCGCAGGCCCTTGACGGTGATCAGGTCCGGGTCGCCGGGGCCGGCACCGATGAAATGGACGGTCATGCTCGTGCTCAGCCTTTCATATCTCGCGGCTCCCTCCCCCCTCGTGGGGGAGGGCTGGGGTGGGGGGGGCTCAGGACAGCGCCTGCGCGGCGCCCTCGATCTTCTTCGCATAGCCCCGCGGCGTGAACATCCGCGGCCCCCCGCCAAGCTGGGCGAGGCGGGACTGCGACGAGCCCACCAGCACCACGGTCAGCATGTCGACCTCATCGACCTGCAATGCGGCAAGCGGGCGGTAGCGGATCGCCTCCTCGGGCCGGCCCAGCGAGCTTGCCAGCAGCACCGGGCAATCGGCTGGGCGGTGCGCCAGCAGGATCTCGCGGGCCTCGGCCAGCAGCGTGCGGCGGCGCTGCGAGACGGGGTTGTAGAAGGCGATGACGAAATCGCCCTCGGCCGCCGCCTTCACGCGGCGCAGGATGTCCGCGCGCGGCGTCAGCAGGTCCGACAGCGAGATGGCGCAGAAGTCGTGCCCCAGCGGCGCGCCCGCCCGGGCCGCCGCCGCCTGCAACGCCGAGACGCCGGGGGCCGAGACCACCTCGACCCGCCGCGCGGCGTCCGACACGCCCTGCGCCGTGCGGTCGAGCAGTTCGAACACCAGCGCGCCCATGGCGTAGATGCCGGCATCGCCCGAGCAGATGATGGCGACATTCACGCCCTCGGCGGCACGCTCCAGCGCATACCGGCAGCGCGCCTCCTCGCCGCCCAGCGGGAAGTCGCGGCGCGGCTTGCCGGCGGCGAGCGGCCCGAGCAGGTCGATGTAGAGGCCGTAGCCCACGAGTTCGTCGGCCTCGGCGATCAGGCGGCTCGCTTCTGGCGTGCGCCACTCGGCCTGCCCGGGGCCGATGCCGACCAGCGCCACGCGGCCGCGCGCCCGGCCGGGAAGATCGCTCAGCGGCGCGGGGGCGCGGGCGATGGCGACGGTGGCGTTGGCGGATTTGCGCTTCGCCAGGACCAGCGCGCCCGCGGGGCCCACGGCGGCAAGCGCCGCGCCTTCGGCCACGCCATGGCAGCCGACCTCAGCAAACACCACAGCCGAGGGGGTGGCGAGGCGGGGGGTCTCGGCTTCGAGCGTCGCGGCGTCGAACACCCTGAGCGGCACGTCGAGGCGCCGGGCCAGCGCGTTCACCGCCGGCTCGTCCGCCTTGAGGTCGAGCGAGAACACGCCCGCCACCGCGCCGGCGGCGATGCCGGCCTCGGTCAGCGCCGCGTCCGCGAGAGCGGCAAGCTCGCCCTCGGGGCAGTTCCTCGCGCAGCCCACGCCCAGCGCGATGCACTGCGGGTGGTAGACGAGGCGTTCGGGAGTGCCTGCGACGGAGGCGTCGGTTGCGGTCAGGGTGACGGCGCCGGCCGCTCCGGGGAGGCCCCAGCTCGGAGGCCGGGGCAGCGCAGCGTCGGAATGCGCGGCCCGCCCAGGCCTCGGTGCGTCCGGCTCGTGACCGGCGCTGCCCCGGGCTTGACCCGGGGCCTCCCGGGACGCCTGGGCCAGCCACGCCGCCTCGCCCTCGACCACCACGCGCGCGCCACCGAGGATGGCGGCCATAATCGCTTTCGTATCCTCCGGGTTCGCGAGCCGCCATCCCGCGGGCGGCTCGTCGAGCGCAAGGCCCAGCGCGAGGTCGCCCGCCGTCGTCACCGCGGCGATGCCCCCCAGCGCATCGGCGATCCGCCGGGCGAGGCGGTTCGCGCCGCGATGCCCGCCCAGCAACGGCACGACGCTCGAGCCGTCCTCGGCCACCGCCACAACGGCTGGCTCGGCGCGCTTGTCGGAAAGCAGCGGCGCCACCGCGCGCACCAGGATGCCGGCGGCGCAGACCCCCACCACGGGCACGCGCGCCGCGAACAGGTCGCGGACATGCGCCAGCGCGTCGGGGAAGACCGCATCCGCGCGCCCGACCCGCCCCTCGCGGCCATGGACGGGCGCGCCGAGCAGGGCGGCGACGCGATGCGCCACGTCCTCGCCGGCGCGCGAGAGGCAGACCACCACGGGGGTCACGTCAGCCATGGGTCATCCCCCTTGTAGATCAGGATCATCGAGAAATAGGGCGCGGGGTCGGGCGCCTCGGCCAGCGGGCGCACGGCTTGCGTGTCCAGCGAGGCGCGCTCGACATAGCCCGCCCCCGCCGCGAGCCCCATGTCGGCCAGCAGCCGCCGCACCCGGCCCAGATGCCGCCCCAGCTTCATGATCGCGACCGCCTGCGCGCCTTCGATCCGCGCGCGCAACTCGGCGTCGGGCAGCGGCGCGGGCAGCACGCTCAGCACGTCGTTGCGGGCGGTCAGCGGGCGCTTCAGCGCCGCCGCGCAGGCGCCGAGCGACGAGACGCCGGGCACCACCTCGACCGGGAAGCGGTCCGCCAACCGCGCGAACAGATACATGAACGAGCCGTAGAAGAACGGGTCGCCCTCGCACAGGCACACTACGTCCTCGCCGGCCGCGAGCCGCGCGGCGATGCGCTCGGCCGCGCCGGCATAGACCTCCTGCGCCGGAAAGCGGTCGGGGCGCATTGGCACGATCATCGGAATTTCTTCCGCGCCCTCGGCGATCGCGCCGGCGGCGATCTCGCGCGCGAAACTGGGGCCGGTGTCGGGCGCGGGGTAGGCGACGACGCGGGCCGCGCGGATCAGGCGGTGGGCCTTGAGCGTCATCAGCTCCGGATCGCCCGGGCCGACGCCGACGCCCCACAGGGTGCCTGGGGTCATTTCAGCAGGCTCCACTGCGTCACCGGCATCAGCGGGCGCCAGCCGGTCAGCCCGCCCACGGGGGCGGCGCGCGACACGGCAAGGCGCGTCAGCTCGCCGCCCATCCCGGCATGGAGGGCGATCAGCAGCGCCTCGGATTCGAGCGTCACCGCGTTGGCGACGAGGCGCCCCATTGGCCGCAGCGCCGCCACCGCCACCGCCACCGTCTCGCGCGTCAGCCCGCCGCCGATGAACACCGCATCGGGCCGGCGCAGGTCGGGCTTGGTGCCCACGGGGGCAGGCAGGGTGGTCAGCACCTCGGGCGCCGTGCCTTCGAACAGCGCGAGGCGCGGCACGCCCAGTGTTTCGGCATTGGTGCGCGCCATGGCGAGCCGGTCGGGTCGGGGGTCGAAGCCCGCCGCCACCGCGTCGGGGGCCGCGCGCATCCACTCGATGGCGACCGAGCCGCAGCCGGTGCCGATGTCCCACAGCACCGCGCCGCGGGCAGGCATGAGGCGCGAAAGGGTAATCGCGCGAACCTCCTGCTTGGTCATCTTGCCATCATGCGTGAAGGCATCATCCGGCAGGCCGGGCAGGCGCGGCAGCAGCATGGCGGGCGTGCCGCGGCACTCCACCGCCAGCGTGTTGAGCGCGGGCAGGTTCGGCGCGGGGTCCATCGCGGCCCAGTCGCGGGCGGTGCCGTCGTGGCGCGTCTCGTCCGCCCCGCCCAGGTTTCCCAACGCGGTCATCGCCGCATCGCCATAGCCGCGCGCGGTCAGATGGCGCGCGATCTCGCCCGCGGTCTCGGCCCCCGAGGTCAGGATCAGCATCCGCGCACCCGGCCAGAAGGCGGGGATCACCTGCTCGGACGGGCGGCCATGCGCGGTCAGGGTTTCCACATCCGCCAGCGACCAGCCCATCCGGCAGGCGGCCCACTGGAAGGCCGAAAGCTGGGGGTGGAACACGATCTCGTCGCGCTCAATCGCCCCCGCGATCCGCGCGCCGACCGAGAACCACAGTGGGTCGCCGGTGGCCAGCACCACCACCCGCCGCCCGCGATGGGCGCGGATCAGGTCGACCAATGCATCGAAGGGCGAGGGCCAGGCGATGCGCTCGGCGGTGATGTCTGGCGCGAGGCGGTGGTGCCGCTCGCCGCCGATGATAAGCTCCGCCGCCTCGATAGCGCGGCGCGCGGCGGGGGTGAGGCCCGCCATGCCGTCCTCACCTATCCCGGCGATGTGGAGCCAGGGTTCGGTCATCGGGGGGCCTCCAGTCCCGCGGCCAGCGCGTTCACCGCCGCCGCCGCCATCGCCGAGCCGCCGCGCCGGCCGCACAGCGTCAGGAACGGCACGCCGCGCGGGTTGCGCGCGAGTTCCGCCTTCGATTCCGCCGCGCCGACGAAGCCCACCGGCAGGCCGATGATGGCGGCGGGGCGCGGCCAGCCCTCGTCGAGCAGCTCGAGCAGGTGAAACAGCGCGGTCGGCGCGTTGCCGATGGCGACGACCGCGCCGGCCAGCCGCTCGCGCCACAGCCGCACGGCGGCGGCCGAGCGGGTGTTGCCGATCTGGGCCGCCAGCGGCGCGACGGCGGGGTCGTCGAGGGTGCAGACCACCGCGTTCTCGGCCGGCAGGCGGGCGGCGACGATGCCCTGCGCCACCATGCCCGCGTCGCACAGGATCGGCGCGCCCGCGGCCAGCGCGGCACGGGCCGAGGTCGCGACATCGTCCGACCAGGCAAGGCGGCTCGGCACGTCCGTCATGCCGCAGGCATGGACCATGCGGATCGCCACCTCGTGGAGGTCGGCGGGCAGGTGGTCGAGCCGCGTCTCGGCCCGCACAGTGGCCCAGGACTGGAGGTAGATCGCCTGCGGTTCGCGCTCGTAGCGCAGGGGTGCGGTGCTGCGGGGGAAGGTGATGGCGGCGGGCGCGGGGGTCAGCCCGCGTGCCGTTTCGCGCAATTCGGCCTCGTGGCCGACGCCGAGGATCCACGCCTCCTCGGTCTCGACGGCGGCGCGAGTGTCGGCGTCCATCCCCAGCGCGCCCGCGAACAGCGGCGCAAGCCCGCCGGCGCGGTCGAGCGCGGCATAGGCAAGCGCGGTCACGCGGGTCTGTGCGGCATCGAGCGGCTCGCCCTCGGCGCACGCCGCGCGGATCTCGCGGGCGATGAGCGAGGGGTAGATCTCGGCCATCACCACCGCGACATCCGGCACCACCAGCCCGCCCTCGAAGGGCCAGACCGCGCAGCGCCCCGCCAGCCGCGGATCGGCCCGCAGGCGGGCAAGCGCGGGGATGCCGGTCAGCACCTGCCCGCCCACGGCCCCCGCGGTATAGAGCTTCCAGACCGGCTGCGCGCGCGGGCAGGCGCGCTCGACCGCGCGGCGTTCGGCAGGCTGGCCGGGATGGCGGGCGGGCTTGCGTTCGGGCAGGTCCGGCAGGTTGTGGGCGCGCGGGCGGCCCCAGAACGGGCCGTCGCCGGGGAATCGGGCGTTCAGCGCCGCCGCCAGCGCGAAGCGGTTGTTGGCGTTGTTCGGCCCGTCCTCGATTCCTGCGGCGAGGTGGTCCCACAGCGCGCGCCAGCCGTCGGCCCCCGCCAGCGCCCGCGCCGTGCCGCGCGGATAACCCAGCGGGAAGTCGAAGCCCGCCAGCACCCGCCGCCCGGCATCGGCCTCGGCGGCCAGGAGGTCGGCGATCAGCGCCACCGCCTCGGCCCGCGTGGCAGGGTTCTCGTGATGGGCCAGCGCGCCGTCGCGGGCGAGTGCAAGCCAGATGCTGTTGGCGCCCCGCACCGGGGTTGCGGCCGAGGACCAGTCCACGATCAGCACGCTGTTGAACAGGGGTGTCATGCGGCGGGCCGGGTGACGGTTCGGCGCGCACCGGGGTCGGGTGCAAGACCCGCGAGGCCCCGGGTCAAGCCCGGGGCAGCGGTGGTCGGCGTGAGGCCGCGGGTCAAGCCCGGGGTGGCGGAGGAGAGGTCGACGTGGCGGTGCTTGGGGATTGCGCCCGGTGCGTCGGCTGCTGCTTCGGGGCGACGCAGCGCAACCTTGGTCGCCGCCCCAGACTTGACCCGGGGCCTCGGTGCGGTCGCCAGACCCCCCGGCCCAACCGGGCGTCGTGCCGAAGCTTGCGCCCGGGCGTCGGCGTTCGCGCCGTGTCCTGTGGCCCGATCCGCCGCGCGAGGCTCGATGGAACCCCGTCCTGTCACTCGCGCGTGCCCTTGAGGTATTTGCGCACGCTCTCGGGCCCCATCGGGTGCTTGGCATGCGGATAGGGCGGGTGGTGATGGCCGTGGTCGTGCCCATGCCCGTGAGCATGGTCATGCGGGTGGTCGTGGTCGTGCGGGTGGTCGTGATGGTGATGCCCGTGGTGAGCCCCATGCCCCGCACCTTCCATCGCCAGCCGGCAGGCGCCGGTGCAGAAGGTGTCGCACAGCGCGCAGTCCGCAACGTTCGCGCCGGGCGCCGAGGCGCCTTGCCCCTCGACATGGTGGTGGTGGCTTTCCTGCGGCAGGCCGACCTCGGCCTCGAAGCCCAGCACCTGCGCGCGATACTTGCACATCGCGCAGTTCATGGCGTTCTGGCCTTCCAGGATCTCGGTCACCCGCTCGGCGAAGGTCGCGATCACCTGCGGGTGGTCGTTGAGATACCCCGCCTTGACGAACTGGATGAAGGGATAGGCCCGCGCCACCGTGTCGGTGAAGCCGTAGATGCGGTCGATCAGGATCCCCGTGAACAGGAAATAGGGGAACACCACGATGCGGCGGAAGCCCAGCCGCGCGGCGCGTTCCAGGCACGGCTCGACCAGCGGGAAGGTTACGCCGGAATAGCCGGTCTCGGCCCAGCCGAAGCCCATCCCCTCCCACAGCAGCCGCGTGATCTTCGAGACGTTGGAATTCGCATCGGGGTCGGACGCGCCGCGCCCGATCACCACGAGGCAGGTGTCTGCCAGCGGCACCTCGCCCATGTCGCGGTTGGCCTGATCGACCGCCGCGCGCACGCGGTCGCCGGCGGCTGCCACCATCTTGGGGTCGACGCCCAGTTCGCGGCCATACTGCACCCGGATGCCGTGCTGGGCGGCATAGGTGTTGAGCACCGAGGGGATGTCGTTCTTCGCGTGCATCGCCGCGAACAGCATCCCCGGCACCGCCAGGATGTGGTCGCAGCCCGCCTCGCGCAGCCGGTCGAGCCCGTCGCGGATCACCGGGTTGGCGAATTCCAGATAGCCGTATTCGACCGGCCAGCCGGGCATCAGCGGCCGCAACCGCTCGGCCACCACGGCGAACTCGTCGACCGCCGACTGCGAGCGCGAGCCATGGCCGCAGACCATCACCCCGATGCGGGACATCAGCGGCTCTCCGCCCGGCGGTCCTTGCGGGCGCGGCGGATGACGCGGCGGGCGGCGACAACGGTGATCAGGCCGGCAAGGCCCAGCGCCCCCAGCGCCAGCCAGTGGTTGTGGCCCGCGGCCTCGGCGTAATGGCCGGGATGGGCCATGGCGGTGGCGGGCAGGGCGGCGAAAAGGGTGGCAAGCTTCTTCACGGGATCCCCTCCTGACATGGGTCGACAGGACGGGCGAGCGCGCATGGCGCCCGTTACCGAACAGCCTCGGGTGGTGCCCCCGTCCAGGGTCGGCGCCGGTCCCGAATCCGCTCCGCCCCCGTCCGCCGGGTGCGCTGTTCATGCCCCCCTGCTTACGCGGAGTGTGCCGCGCCCTCAAACGAAAAAGCGCCACATCGGGGTGCGCGCGCGACATCGCCGGATCGTCGGGGCGAAACCGCTTTACAGGTCGCGCGCGGCTGGCCCAAGGTCGCGCCCGACCGAACCGGACGCGGGGCGGCACGCTATGCCGGAGTGATGATGAGCCCGCCCAGGACAACCATTGTCGTCTGTGACACCTGCCGCTTCTCGGTGGCCGACAAGACCGCGCCCTGCGGCCGCACCGGGGGCGAGATCCTCGCGGCCGAGATCGAGCGCCTCGCCGCCGGGCGCGAGGGGGTCGAGGTGCGTCGCACCTCGTGCCTGATGGGCTGCGAGCGGCACTGCAACACCGCGGTGATGGCCGATGGCAAGATCACCTATGTCCTTGGCCAGTTCACGCCGGGACCCGAGGCTGCCGCGGCGGTGGTCGATTACGCGACGCTGCACCGCGCGAGCGAGACTGGGCAGGTGCCGTTCAAGCAATGGCCGCACGGCGTAAAGGGCCATTTCATCGCGCGGCTGCCGGCGCTGGTGCCCGCCCCCGCCGTGCCGCGGCTGGAGGACTGAGATGCTGGGCGCGCTCGCCATCCCGCCGGCGCCGCAAGGGCTCGCCGCCCGCATCGCGGCGCGCATCGACGCCAAGACCAAGCCGCCGGGCTCGCTCGGCCGGATCGAGGATCTCGCGGTCGCGCTGGGCGTGGCGCAGCGGCGCGAGGACCCTGCGGCCGACCCGGCGGAGCTGATGATCTTCGCGGCCGATCACGGCATCGTCGCCGAGGGCGTGTCGGCCTGGCCGTCGGAAGTCACGGCGCAGATGGTGCTGAACTTCCTCGCCGGCGGGGCTGCGGCGAACGTGTTTGCCCGGACCGCGGGGGCGGCGGTGCGGGTGATCGACGCGGGCGTGGCCAGCGACCTGCCCGACGCGCCCGGCCTGATCCGCGCCGGCATCCGGCGGGGCACCCGCAACGCCGCGCGCGAGGATGCGCTGACACGGGACGAGGTGCTGGCCGCGCTCGACTTCGGTGCGGGGCTGGTGCGCGAGGCGGCCGGGCGCGGCGTGCGGGTGATCGCGC
>JAVVFE010000062.1:0-11209 GCA_032251175.1 Thermohalobaculum sp. | reverse complement strand
CGCCGAAGGCGCCATGGGTCGCGGTGTGGCTGTCGCCGCAGACGATGGTCATGCCGGGCTGGGTGAGGCCCTGCTCGGGCCCGATGATGTGGACGATGCCCTGCCGGATGTCGGCGACGTCGAAGATCTCGACGCCGAACTCCTTCGCGTTCTGGCGCAGCGCCTCGACCTGGATGCGGCTTTGCTCGTCCTTGATGCCGGCGGCGCGGTCCAGGTCGGTCGGCACGTTGTGGTCGGGCACGGCGGTGGTGGCCTCGGGGTGGCGGACGCGGCGGCCGGTCATGCGCAGCCCCTCGAAGGCCTGCGGGCTGGTCACCTCGTGGACCAGGTGGCGGTCGATGTAGAGGAGGCAGGTGCCGTCCTCGGCCTCGTGGACGACATGGGCGTCCCAGATCTTGTCATAGAGCGTCTTGGCCATGGGTCTTTGTCCTGAAACTGGCGGTCGGTCGGGTCGGCGCGGCTGGGGCCGTGCTCACCCGCCGGCAAGGCCGGTCGCCGCGCAGGCGAAGAACCGCCAGGGCAGGCGGGTCCGGTCGCTCGGCGCGAAGTCCATCGAGGCGGATGTGGTCATGGCCCGGGTTCTACTCAAGCGCGGGCCCCGCGGCAAGCACGGCCGACAACTCGCGCCCGAGCACCAGCGCATCCTCGCGGCTTCCGTCCGGGTGGCGGTAATAGCCGCGGCGGCGGGCGCGTTCGGCATAGCCCGCGCGGGCGTAGAGCGCGCGGGCGGCGGCGTTGCCGGCCGCAACCTCGAGGATCATGCGGGCGGCGCCGGCCGCGTCCGCGGCATGCTCGGCCGCCGCGAGGAGGCGGGCGCCGAGGCCATGGCCGCGGTCACAGGGGCGCACGGCGATGGAAAGGAGTTCCGCCTCGTCGGCAGCCACCCGGATCAGGGCGCAGCCTTCCGGGGCCAGCAGCAGGATTGCGCCGTCGCGCACCAGGGCCGTGAGCGATGCCGCATTCCATGCCTGTTCCGCGGTGTCGAAGCTCGCGGCGAGGATCGCCGCAGCCGTTCCGGCGGCCGCCGCATCGAGGGGATGGCCGTGGCGGTGGACGGCCAGGCTCATGCGTCGAGGATCGCGGGCGGGGTCTCGCGCGGCAGCGCCGCATCCGGGCCGCGCAGGTAGAGCGGCGCGGGCGGTCCGGCCGGCACGCGCCCCGCAGCGAGGCGGGCGATCGCGGCGGGGTCGGGCAGCCCGTGCGAGAGGATCGCGCGCGCCACACCGGCATCGCCGACGCGGGTGGCGAGCGGCGGGATCGCGCCCTCGGCGACGCTTTCGGTGAGAATCTCGGGCGCGGCATGGGGTGTGCCGTCGATGTCGAAGACCTGGAGAAAGACCGTGCCGGGACGCCCCGCGAGGATCACGGCAACCGGATGGCCGGGGTGGCGCGCGCGGGCCTCGGCCGCCAGCGCCTCGAACCGGCTGACGCCCACCGCCTCGCAGCCGAGCCCGAGCGCGAGGCCGCGCGCGGCAGCGATGCCGAGGCGCAACCCGGTGAACGAGCCGGGGCCGGTGCAGACCGCCACCCGGCTGATCGAGTGCATCGGGGCGCCGGCCTCGGCCAGCACCGCGTCGATCATCGGGAACAGCGCCTCGGCATGGCCGCGCTCCATCTCGGCGCGGCACGCGACCACCCCCGCGCCCGTGTCGAGGGCGACGGCGCATTGTCCCGCCGAGGTGTCGATCGCAAGGATCACGGGTCGGCCCCCCGATCGCGCGGGGCAGGGCTCAGAGCCCGACCGGGCGAACCTCGACCACCTCGGGGATGTAGTGGCGCAGCAGGTTCTCGATGCCGTGCTTGAGGGTCAGGGTCGAGGACGGGCATCCCGCGCAGGCGCCCTGCATGTGCAGGTAGACCACGCCCTTGTCGAAGCCGTGGAAGGTGATGTCGCCGCCATCCTGCGCCACGGCGGGACGCACGCGGGTGTCGAGCAGTTCCTTGATCTGGAGCACGATCTCGGCGTCCGGCCCGTCATGGGCGGCATGGCCCACGGTCGGCCCCGTGCCCTGCATGACCGGGGCGCCCGAGGCGTAATGCTCCATGATCGCGCCGAGGATCGCGGGCTTGAGATGCGCCCATTCCGCCTCGCCCTTGGTCACGGTCACGAAATCGGGGCCGAGAAAGACCGCCGTGACGCCGTCGACCGCGAAGATGCGCGACGCGAGCGGCGAGGCCTCGGCCCCCGCACGCGTCGGGAAATCGGCCGACCCCTGCTGCATCACCGCCTGCCCGGGCAGGAACTTCAGCGTCTGGGGGTTCGGCGTCGCTTCGGTCTGGATGAACATGTCTGAGGCCTTTCGTCAGGTTAGGTCAGACATGCACCCGGGGGCAGGTAAAATCAAGAATGATTCTAAAAAACCCGCCCCCTACGCGGCCTTGGGCCAGCGCCCGATCCGGTTGCGCAGGGTGATCGCGTAGACCAGCAGATAGCCGTAGAGGAAAAGCTCGTGCATCTCGGCGTCGCGCGGCGAGATGTAGGGCAGGAAGCCCGCCTTGCGGCCCGAATCCCAGGCCATGTAGAACAGCACCAGCCAGCCCAGCACATGGCAGCTTGCCCCGGGCAGGACGAAGCGCACGCGCCCGATCAGCCCGCCCGCCTTGCCCCACGCCATCGCGAGCGGCACCAGCACGCTGCCGATCAGCACGCCGACATTCAGCAGCACGCGCGGCTTGTGATTCAACCACGAGGTCGAGTTGTGCAGGTTGGTCTCGTCCTGTCGGTTGATCGCCGCCCAGTCTTCGGGCGTCTCCCAGCCGAAGAAATGCTGGCCCCAGCTATGCTCCTCGCCGGCGATGTAGAAGCAGCCGAGCGCGAGCGCGCCGAGCCAGATGCGCAGCGCCGGGCTGGCGTCGCGCGGCAGGCGCAGGGCGCTGCGCAGCGCCACGACCGACGCGGCGAGCGGGATGAAGAAATGCGCAAGCTCGATCGCGCCCCAGCCTTCCGCGAACAGCCGCCGCCAGGTCCAGCCCGGAACGGTGTGGTGCAGCACCGCGACCGCGAGCGCGACGGCCAGCGGCCCCCACAGCCGCCACAGCGCCGCCACCTCGTGGCGATCCGCGACAGGGCTTGCAAGGCTGAGGGCCGGGTGGTGAAGCATGCGTGGTCTTTCCGGAGTGCGACAGATCCATGTCGCCCGGAAGACGCCTGTATTTCAATGCCGGCTCACGCGATTGTTCAACTGATCTCGTCGATGCGTTGCAGGCTGAGGCCCCCGGGCACCACCGTGACCGGCACCCGCATCCGCCCGCCCAGCTTGGCGACGAGGTGGCTGACCAGCGGTCCGGGGCTTTCGCCCTCGCCCGCGCCCAGCACCAGAACGCCGACCTCCGGGTCCTCCTCGATCACCCGCAGGACCTCCTCGGCGCGCTTGCCCTCGCGGATGACGAATTCCGGGGTGATGCCGACCAGGCGGCGCAGTTCTTCGGCCAGTTCGTGCAGGCGCTCCTCGGCCTGGGCGCGGGCCTCGGCTCGCATCACCTCGGCCACGCCCATCCAGTGCTGGAACTCGTCGGGCTGGATGACATAGAGCATCAGCACGCCGCCTTCGGTACGCTGCGCGCGGCGTGCGGCAAAGCGCATCGCGTTCTGGCATTCCGGGGTCTCGTCGACGACGACCATGAACTTGCGCAAGGGCAGCCTCCCTCGGACCGTACCGAAGGGCTCACTCTGTCGCGTCCGGGCCGGGTGCGCAAGCGGGCTGCGGTGCGGGTGCGGGGGGCCGGCGGACGGGTTGACAGGGTGAGAGCGACCTACTAGAAGGTAGGTATGAACACCAGGGACGCCCTCCTCGATTGCGCCGAACGTGCCGCCCGGGCACGGGGGTACGATGGCTTCAGCTATGCCGATCTGGCCAGCGAGATCGGCATCCGCAAGGCCAGCATCCATCACCATTTCCCCACCAAGGCGGATCTGGCGCTGGATCTGATGCGGCGCTATCGCGAGCGATTCTTCCAGACGCTCGAGGAAATCGCGCGCGACGCGCCGCGCGGCGCCGATCGGGTCCGGGGCTTTCTCGGCGTCTACCGACAGGCGCTTGGCGGCGGCGCGTCGGCGTGCCTGTGCGTCATGTTCAGTGCCGGGCGCGATGCGCTGAGCGATCCGGTGTTGGCAGAGCTCAACCGGTTCCACACGGACGCGCTGGCCTGGCTGTCCGAGGCCTTTGCCCGCGCCTGTGCGGATGGCAGCATTGAAGACCTTGCTGAGCCCGATGCGGAAGCCGCGGCGTGCCTCGCGCTGGTCGAAGGTGCCCAACTCATGGCCCGCGCCGCGACCGATGTCGGGCTGTTCGACGCGGCCGTCACCCGGCTCGCCACGCGCCTCGGGTGAGGCGCCCTTTTTTTGATCCTGCAACCTACCTATCAGAAGGGAGGCTGACATGAACTTTTCCGGCAAGGTGGCAATCGTCACCGGCGGCGGATCGGGCATCGGCGCCGAGGTGGCGCGGCGCCTTGTGGCCGCGGGCGCAAGCGTCGTGATCAACGGGCGCGACGCCGCCAAGCTCGAGGCAGCGGCGCGCGCAATCGACCCCGCCGGCGAGCGCGTGCTTGCGGCCCCCGGCGACATCGCGCTGCCGGCCACCGCCGAACGGCTGGTGGCCGAGGCCGAGGCACGTTTCGGCGGTGTCGATATCCTGGTGAACAACGCCGGGATCTTCCGCCCGAAACCGTTCCTCGAGCTGACCGAGGCCGAGTATGACGGCTTTCTCGACATCATCCTCAAGGGCAAGTTCTTCATGGCGCAGGCGGCGGCCAAGGCGATGCAGCGGCGCGGCGGGGGCGCGATCGTCCAGACCGGGTCGATGTGGGCGTTGCAGGCCGTGGGGGCGACCCCGTCATCGGCCTATTCCGCGGCGAATGCCGGGGTGCATGCGCTGGTCAGGAACCTCGCGCTGGAACTGGCGCCGCTGAACATCCGCATCAATGCCGTGGCGCCGGCCGTGGTCGAGACGCCGGTCTACGGCACCTTCCTGAGCCCTGCGGAGGTCGCCGCCGTACTGCCCGGCTTCAACGCCTTCCACCCGCTCGGCCGCAACGGGCAACCGGGCGACGTGGCGGCGGCGATCCTGTTCCTCGCCTCCGATCAGGCGTCGTGGATCACCGGCACCGTCCTGCCGGTCGATGGCGGGGTGATGGCGGGCCGGAACTGACCGGCGTGCAGATACCCGATGCGCCGCCCCGCAGGTGGCGGCGCGTCAGGGCACGGCGCGGGGCGGGATGGTGGCTGCGGGGTCATCCGGCGCGGCAGCGGGGGCAGGCCCCGGGCCGGCATCCGGGGCAAGATCGGGGTGCCCGGCCCCGGGTGTCCCGGTGGCGGCAGCCCCCTGCGGCTGGGCCGCTCCCGCCGAACGCGGGCGTCCCTCGCCGCGAAATCCGCGGTCGAGCTGGTGCGCGGCGGCCGCGCGGATCGTCGCCTCGATCGCCGGCTCGCGCCGCACCAGCCTGACAAAATCGTCGCGCGACAGGCTGAGCAGGCGCCCGAAGCCCAGCGAGACGACCGCCGTGCGGCGCCGCCGCATCGGGCTGAGCAGCGCGATCTCGCCGAAGAACTCGCCGTTCGAGAGCTGCACCGGCTCGCCCTGTCCCCGCACCTCGAGCGCGCCCGAAGCGATGAAGAACATCGTATCGCCCCGCGTGCCGGCCTCGAGCACCACCTCCTCGGGCGCGACGAGGCGGGTGCGCAGCCGCTGCGCGATGGCCTGACGCTGGCGCGGGTCGAGCCCCTGGAACAGCGGCACCCGCTCGATCAGATCGCGCGGCCTCAGCGCAAGGTCCAGCCGTGGCGGGCGGGCCAGCGGGCGCTCGCGCCGGTCCAGTTCGGTGGCAAGGCTGTCATGCAGTTCCTGGCCGATGATGCCATCATGCAGCAGCCGGGCGAACTGCTGCCGCTCGCGCCGGATCGCGGCGCGCAGCAGCAGCACCCGTTCCATCTCGGTCACATAGGCGGGGTATTGAAGCCGCACCGCCTCGATTTCCTCCTCGACCCGCTCGAGCCGGTAGGCGAGAAGCTCGCGCAGGTTGCCGGCCGCGTCCTCGCCGATCATCGGCGCGAGCGTCGCCGCGGCAAAGCCTTCGAGGTCGCGCAGGATGTGCTCGGCCTCGAGCAACGCGGTCAGCCGCATCTCGATGCGCCAGCGCAGCGGCCCGTCCCAGCCGGTCAGGCGCTGGATCGCGACCGCCACGCGAAACGCGCGGACCGCACGCAATTCGCGCTCGAAGGCTGCCTCGTAACCGTCGCGCCCCTCGGTGCGGACGGCATCGACCAGCCGTTCGGCGAACAGACGCATGTGGTTGGTGACCCGCGGGCCGATCGCGCCCTCCTCGAAGCCGCGGCGAACCAGCCGCCCCTCCTGCGCGCCCAGGATGGCGAGGCCGACGCGCAGCCGCTCGCCGAACGGGATGCGCTGGCCCGCGGCCGCGCCCTCCGCCTCGCGCCGGTGTTCGGTCAGCACCGCCTCGACCGCCTCGAGCGCCACCGCCTCGATGGCGCGGCGCCGCGCGAGATCGCCGATCACCCGGCGCACCCGCTCGATCGAGCCGGCGACGATCCGCTCGCGAATCGCGAGGTCGGTGGCCGAGAGGCGGTTGAGCCCCAGCCTGCGCGTGACCAGCGCGAGCGTCGAGGCGTTCACCACCAGCGTCATCAGCGCGAAGGCCGCGGCCAGCGCGCCGACCACCGGCGCATCGAGCCCCAGCGCGTCGGTTTCGGTGAGCGCGAGCGCCAGCACCAGCGTGACCGGCCCGCGCACCCCGCCCCACAGGATCAGCGCCTTCTGCGGCGTCTCGATGGTCTCGGCGCGGGTGAAACGCTCGATCACCGGCAGGGCGCCGAACAGGATTACCGCCCGTGCGGCGAACGCCGCGCCATAGACCGCAGGCACCAGCAGCAGCTTGTCCCAGGTCAGCCCCACCAGCATCCCCGGCGCCAGCGTGGCCACCAACAGCAGCACGAAGGCATTGGCCCAGAACCCGATCTGCGTCCAGACCGCGCGCACATTGGCCCAGTTCCCCGGCCCCATCCGCACGAAGCCCACCGAGCCCGTCAACACACCCGCGAACACCACCGCTACGACGCCCGAGACGCCGAGCCCGGTCTCGGCGATCAGATAGGCGCCATAGGCGATTGCAACCGTCATCGAGGTCTCGGCCACCGCCGAGCGGCCGAGCACGGGGTAGAGCCGCGCGGCGCACCACGCGACGCCCAGTCCGACGCCGCCGCCACCCGCGAAGCTGCCCAGGAACTCGATCAGCGCGCCGCCTGCCGTCGGCACCGAGGTCCGCGCCGCGATCGCCAGCAGAACCGTGAAGATCGCGATCGCGGCCGCATCGTTCAGCAGGCTCTCGCCCTCCAGCAGCACCATCAGCCGGCGCGGCGCGCCGATCTCGCGGAAGGTGGTGACGACCGCGCCGGGATCGGTGGTCGCCACCGCCGCCCCCAGCATCAGGCAGGCCACCAGCGTCAGCTCCGAGATGCCCCAGACCGCGAGCCCGACCGCCGCCGTCGCCACCGCCACGGCCAGCACCGCCAGCAGCGCCACCGCCGCCAGGTCGTCGATCAGCCGCCGCACGTTTACCGCCAGCGCCATCTCGAACAGCAGCGGCGGCAGGAACACATAGAGCAGCGTCTGGCTGTCGAGCGCGAGCGAGGAGAGGAACCAGAACTCGAAATTGTCGATGCCGTTGCCCGACAGCGAGAATCCGGTCGCCAGCGAGCCCACGCCATAGATGATGCCCGACCCCGCGACGATTACCGGGAACGGCAGCCCGAGCCACCGCGCCAACGGCACGCCAAGCGCAACCAGCGCCATGAGAATCGCAAAGAGGCCCAGGCCGAAAACGATGAAGTCCATCGCTCCAGCCTAGAGTGCTTTCAGGAAAAGTGGACACCACTTTTCCGGTTCGAAAGCGCGGCAAGACATGGAATTGGAGCTTCCCTTCCGATTCCATCGGAAGGGAAAGTGCTCTAGCCGCCCGGCGGGGCCGCGCGAAAGGGGGGACCGGGGACGACGGCGTCGTCGTCTCCGGTCGCCTCAGTGCGACATCAGGATCGGCAGGTTGGTCCCGCGCAGCATGTCGCGCGTGACCCCGCCGAAAATCTGCTCGCTGAGCTTCGAGTGTCCGTAGCCGCCCATCACGATCATGCCCGCGCCGAAATCGCCGGCATGGGTCAGGATGCAGTCGGCCACCGGCTTGCCCATGGCGGGCAGGCGTTCGACGGTCACTTCGACACCGTGGCGGGCCAGATGGCGGGCAATGTCGGCACCCGGCTCGTCGCCGTAGCGGCCCGCCCCGGCCTTGGGGTCGATCAGCGTGAGCGAGACCGCGGCGGCTTCCTTCAGGAACGGCATCGCGTCGTGCACCGCGCGCGTCGACGTGCGCCCGGCGTCCCAGGCGATGACGATACGCTCGACCTTCGGCGCGGTCTCGCCGGCATCCGGCATCACGATCACCGGACGGCCCGAGCCGAACAGCGCCCCATCCAGCACCTCGGCATGCAACCGCTCGGCCTCGCTGTCCGGCAGCGGCTGGCCGACGATCGCCAGATCGCCGTAGCGTGCATTGAGCGCCGCGATCTCCGAGATGCCGCCGATCACGCTGGTGTCGCCGCGGCTGGTGGCGCTGAGCCCCGCGGCGGCGATCCGCTCGGCCGCGCGCTCGGCGATGCCGCTGGCGAGGCGGCGCATTTCCTGGACCTGGTCGGACCAGACCTCGATCGCCAGCTCGGCCCCCGCGACATAGTTGAACGGGGGTTCCTCGAGCAGGGCGATGGCGTCGAGATGGGCGCCATGGCGCTCGGCCAGCGCGATGGCACGGGCGAGGCGCGTGTCTGAGCCGGGCATCCCGTCGACGAAGACGGCGGCAGATCGGAAAGCCATGTGTTCCTCCTCGGATGCTGGCCGGATGTCCAGGGCCAGAATGGCGCCTATGGGGCGATGCGGCGTTGATCCGTGTCAAGCCGTCGTGGTGGCGGTGCGACGCAGATCGAGCACGACATGCACCGTCCCCTCGGCATGGCGCGGCTCGATGCGGAAGCCGAGTTCGGCGCACATCCTCAGCATGGTGCGGTTCTCGGGCAGCACGTCGCCAAACAGCTCGGCGATGCCCTCGGCGCGGGCATAGTCGATCAGCCGCGTCATCAGCGCCCAGCCGAGCCCCTTGCCCTTGAGGTCCGAGCGCAGCAGCACCGAATACTCGGCGCGGGTGTGGTCGGGGTCGGACGCCAGCCGCGAGACCCCGAGCAATTCGCCGGTCTCGCGATCGAGCGCAATGAGGGCCATGTCGCGGGCGTAGTCGATCTGGGTCAGCGCCGCGATCATCTGCAGCGACGGCGTCCCGATCGCCGCGAAGAAGCGCAGCCGCAAATCCTCGGGATCCATCCGCGCGAAGGCTTCCAGGTAGAGCGGCGCGTCCTCGGGCCGCACCGGACGGCAGGCGACGCGGCGGCCGTCGAGCAGCGCAAGTTCCCCCTCCCATTCGACCGGGTAGGGCCGGATCGCGAGGCGCGGATTGGGCGCCGCTACGCCAAGCCGCGCGGGGTCGATCAGGATGCGGGCGTCGAGCGCGATCACCCCGCGCGTGTCCGCGATCAGCGGGTTGATTTCCAGCTCGCGGATCATCGGCAGCGCGCAGGCGATCTCGCCCAGCCGGATCAGCACCTCGGCAATCGCGTCGATTTCGGCTGGCGGGCGGGTGCGGTAGCCGGCCAGAAGCCGCGCGATCCGGGTCCGGCCGATCAGGTCGCGCGCCAGCAGCAGGTCGAGCGGCGCCAGCGCCAGCGCCGTGTCGTTCACCACCTCGACCGCGATGCCGCCCGTGCCGAACAGGACCGCGGGGCCGAATTGCGGATCCTCGGCCAGGCCCGCGATCAGTTCGTGCCCGTCGGGACGGCGCAGTGTTTCCTGCACGCTGACGCCCGTGATCCGCGCCGCCGGGGCACAGGCCGCGACCTCGGCCAGCATGCGCCGCGTTGCGGCCTCGACCGCCTCGGGCCCGTCGAGATCGAGGATGACGCCGCCCACGTCCGACTTGTGCAGGATGTCGTCGGACAGGATCTTGACGGCAAAGCGCCCAACGCCGTCGGCCGCAAGCCGCGCGGCCGCCGCGCGCGCTTCGGCCGGGCCGGTCGCGGTCAGGGTGCGCACGGTCGGGATGCCGGCGGCGGCCAGCACGGCCTTGGCCTCGGCCTCGTTCAGCCGGGTCGTGCCGCGCGCGGCGGCGGCGTGAATGATCGCTCGAGCCTGCGCCCAGCGGGGCGGCGCCGCGCGCTCCGGTGACATGGCCGGCGGCACCCGCGTCAGCCGGTCGAGCAGGTGCCGCCGGCGGGTGACATGGTCCCACGCGTCGACCGCCGCGACGGGGGTGGCGAAGCTGGGGATGTCGGCCGCGGCAAAGGCCGCGCGGGCAGCGGCCGCGGCACCCTCGCCCAGCCAGCTTGCCAGCACCGGCTTCGGCCGATGTCGCGTCTTGCGGTGGTCGGCGACCGCCGCGATCACCGCCGCTGCGGTGCCCGGCGGGCTCGCCAGTGCGGTCGGGCAGTGCATCGCCAGCACCGCGTCGACCTCTGGGTCCGCGAGGAGCGCCGCCATCGCGGCCTGGTAGCGGTCGGGTCCGGCATCGTCGCCGAGGTCGGCGGGATTGGCCTGCCGCACGGGCGCCGGCCGCATCGCCGCGAACGCGGCCTGCGTCTCGCGCGACAGCGTCGCCAGCCGCTGGCCACGCTCGCCCGCCGCATCCGCCGCCAGAACCCCGGCGCCGCCGCCATTGGTGAGGATGGCGAGCCGGTCGCCCTCGGGCGCGAGCCGGTGGCCGAGGATCTCGGCCGCGTCGAACATTTCCTCGAGCGTGCGGATGCGCAGGACACCGGCACGCGCAAGCGCCGCCTCGATCACCGCGCCCGACCCCGCCGGCGCGCCGTCATGTCCGGGCACGGCCCGCGCGCCGCCGCCCCCGGCCCAGAGCGCGATCACCGGCTTGACCAGGACGAATCGCTCGACGTTGATGTCGCCGCTGATCAGCGGCATCAACGCGAGGTCGACCTTGATCTCGCCCATGGAGACGAGCGCACCGGCATCGAGTCCGCCGGGATTCGACAGCGCCACGTCGGTCGCCTCGATGGCGATCGATGGGAAGATCGCGAGCTTGGCGTCGCTGCCGATCCTGAGCTCGCGCCCGGTCCGCTCCTTGACCTCGGCGACGATCCGCCGGGTGA
>JAVVFE010000061.1:0-11213 GCA_032251175.1 Thermohalobaculum sp. | reverse complement strand
CATGATGCTGTGCCAGACCGAGCACGAGCTACGCGCCATGCAGCGCACCGCGCACGCGAACCGCCTTGCCGGCATCGCGACCGAGATGGTGAGCCCGGCCCGCGTCAAGGAGATCTGCCCGATCCTCGAGACCAACGGGCCGCGCTATCCGGTGCTGGGCGGCCTGTGGCAGCCGCGCGGCGGCACGGCGCGCCACGACGCGGTGGCCTGGGGTTATGCGCGGGCAGCGTCCAACCTCGGCGTCGACATCATCCAGAAATGCGAAGTCCTGGGCATCGACTGCGCGGGCGCCGGCGGGCGCGTCTCGGGCGTACAGACCACCAGGGGCCCGATCACCTGCGACAAGCTCTGCATCGTCGTCGCAGGCCATTCCGGCGTGCTGGCCGAGATGGCGGGCTTCCGCCTGCCGATCGAGTCGATGCCGCTGCAGGCGCTGGTGTCGGAGCCCATCAAGCCCTGCATGGACATCGTGGTGATGGCCAACACCGTGCACGGCTACATGAGCCAGTCCGACAAGGGCGAGATGGTGATCGGCGGCGGCACTGACGGCTACAACGCCTACACCCAGCGCGGCAGCTTCCAGCACATCGAGGAGACCGTGCGTGCGCTGTGCGAGACCTTTCCGATCATCTCGCGGCTCAAGATGCTGCGCCAGTGGGGCGGCATCGTCGACATGACCGGCGACCGTTCGCCGATCATTGGCAAGACCCCGGTCGAGGGCATCTTCATCAACTGCGGGTGGGGCACCGGCGGCTTCAAGGCGATCCCCGGCTCGGGCTGGTGCACGGCCGCAACCGTGGCGAGGGGCGAGCCCGATGCGGTCGCCGGGCCCTTCAGTCTCGACCGCTTCCGCGAGGGGCGGATGATCGACGAGAGCGTCGCCGCCGCGGTCGCGCACTGACGCGCGCGGCCCCCGCCGTCAGCGATGCGTGCGCTTGCGGCGGCGCTGGCGGCGCCAGCTCACCACCATGCCGGCGACGATCATCAGAAGCGAGATCGCCATTCCCGCGCCGGCGATCACCGCCCATTGCTCGAGGCTGAAACGCCCCTCGCGCGGGGTGTCCAGCGTCATCTGGTTGGCGTGCAGCATCAGCGGCTCGCCCGTCGTCCCGCCCGTCGTTCCCGGCGCTTTCTTGAATTCGGCCATTGTTCCGTTTCCGCGTCGCGCGGGCGGTGTCGCCCGATGCCTTGCCGGGGGCAGGCTGACACAGATGCGGACTGCGGAAAAGCCGCTTCGTTGCGGCCGTGGCGGTACGGCAGGACCCGGCCTGCGCGGCATCGGCGCCCCTTGTTTTGCGCGCAGGCGCCCCACACTGTCGCCAACATGATCCATAGCTTCCCCGGTTCCGGCCGTCTCTTGCTGATCGCGATGCTGGTCGGCTGGGCCGGGGTCACGCTCGCCGCCATGATTCGCGACTGGCCCGAACTGTTCGCCGCGATGGGGGCCTTCGTGCTCTGCCTCGGCTTTGCGGTGTTCCTGAGCGAACGCTACCGGATGAGCGAGGTGCGCCGGCTGTGGGACAACCAGGTCGAGGTGCAACTCGGCATGCTCTGGCACTATGCCCGCCGCCTGCGGCCCGGGCATCATCATGGCGGCCCGCCGCAGCACAGCCTCGACGAGATGGAGCGCATCCTCGACGAGAGCTTCGAGACCCTGACCGCCGCGAAGAACGCCGAACGCCGGCTCGATACCTACCGGCTCGAAATGGTGCTCTCGATTGCCGGCACCCTGCAATGGGGCTTCGGCGAACTGGTGATGAGGGCGCTGCACGGCTGAGGCGCAGGGCCTGCGGCGATCGGTCCGGGTGCGGCGCGGCCTGCTGTCGCTCCCGTGCATTTTAGTGACGGGTCCGGCGGTGTGGGGGGGGGCCGCGTCATGCGAGGAAGGCGCAAAGCCCGACAACCCCGCGACCGCGAGGGAGCGCCCGCGATGCTGATCCTGACCTGCCCCAACTGTGGTGCCGACTGTGCCGAGACCGAACTTGCTGCCGGCGGCGAGGCGCATCTCAAGCGATTCGGCCCCGGCTCGACGGATGACGCGTTCACCGGCTACCTGTTCGAGCGCAAGAACCCCAAAGGCGTGCATTTCGAACGCTGGCGCCACGCCTTCGGCTGCGGCAAGTGGTTCCACGCCGCGCGATGCACCGTGACGCTGGAAGTGTTCGGAACCTACCCCGCGCAGATGAGCGCGCCGCCGGCGCACATCCTCGACGCGATCCGGGCGCGCCGTCCGGGCTGGGAGGGCTGAGCGATGGCGTATCGTCTTGCCGCAAGCGGCCGCCTGATCGACCGCACCCAGCCCTTGGGCTTCAGCTTCGACGGCACCCGCGCCGAAGGCTATGCAGGCGACACGCTGGCCTCGGCGCTGCTTGCCAACGACCACGTCATGGTCGGGCGGTCCTTCAAGTATCACCGCCCGCGCGGCATCCTCGCCAGCGGCGCCGAGGAGCCGAACGCGCTGGTGGGTCTGGGCACCGGCCCGCGCTTCGAGCCAAACCAGCGCGCCACCACCACCGAGCTGTTCGACGGCCTCGTGGCTGAGAGCCAGAACCGCTGGCCCTCGCTGAAATGGGACGTGGGCGCGGTCAACGCCGCTGTCGCCTCGGTGATGCCGGTGTTCCCGGCCGGGTTCTACTACAAGACCTTCCTGTTCCCGCGGGTCGCGTGGAAGCATGTCTACGAGCCCATCATCCGCCGCGCCGCCGGCCTTGGCCGCGCGCCGACTGAAGCCGATGCCGATGCTTACGAGCATTTCCACGCCTTCTGCGACGTGCTGGTGGTGGGCGGCGGCATCGCCGGGCTTGCCGCCGCGCGGGCGGCGGCCGAGGCGGGCGCCGAGGTGCTGCTGGTCGAGCAGACCGCCCATTGGGGCGGCCGGGTGCTGTCCGAGACCGACATCACCATCGCGGGCCAGCCCGCCGCCGACTGGGCCGAGGCCGAGGCCGCGGCACTTGCCGCCATGCCAAATGTGCGGATGCGCGCGCGGACCATGGCGGCCGGGCTCTACGACCACGGCTTCGCGCTGCTCTACGAGCGGGTCGCCGACCATGCGCCGGGCAAGGCCGGCGCGCCGCGCCACCGGCTGTGGAAGGTGCGCGCGCGCCGGACAGTGATCGCGACCGGCGCGCTGGAACGTCCGCTGACCTTCGCCAACAACGACCTGCCCGGCGTGATGCTGGCCGGCGCGGTGCGCGATTACATCCGCCTCTGGGGCGTCTGCCCTGGGCGCACCGCGGTGGTGTTCGCAAACAACGACGACGCCTACCGCACCGCGGTCGCGCTGCACGAGGCCGGCGCCAGGGTCAAGGCGGTGGTCGATGTCCGCCCCCGCGCCGATGGCGCGCTGCCGGCGCAGGTCCGCGCGCTCGGCATCCCGGTGCGCGAGGGTATGGGCGTGGTCAAGGCCGAAGGCGGCCAGCGGCTCGTTTCCGTCAAGATCGGCCGGCTCACGGCCTCGGGGCAGGTCGGCGGCGCGCTCGAGACCGTGGTGGCGGAGGTGCTCGCGATGTCGGGCGGCTGGTCGCCGGTGGTTCATCTCTACAGCCATTGCGGCGGCAAGCTGCGTTGGGACGAGGCGCAGGCGATGTTCCGCCCCGCGCCCGAACGCGGCGCGCCGCTGGGCGCCGACGGCGCGGCCGGCACGCTCTGTGCGGGCAGCGCCAATGGCGAGCTTGCCACCGCCGCGGGTCTCGCCGACGCCCTGCGCGCGGGCGCCGCGGCCGGCGCCGGCGCCAGGCCGGCCAAGCCCAAGGCCCCGAAGGTCGACGAGCTCGCGCAGGCCGCGCTCCGCGCCCATTGGTTCACCCCGTCGGTTGGAAAATATGCGCACGGTTCCAAGCACTTCGTCGATTTCCAGAACGATGTGACCGCGGCCGACGTGATGCTGGCCGCGCGCGAGGGCTATGAGAGCGTCGAGCACACCAAGCGATACACCACGCTCGGCATGGCGACCGACCAGGGCAAGACCTCGAACATCGCCGGGCTCGCGATCCTCGCCGACCAGCTTGGCCAGCCGATCGAGCAGGTCGGCACCACCACCTTCCGTCCGCCCTATACGCCGATCTCGATGGGCGCGATCACGGGGGCGGCCAAGGGGGCGCTGTTCAAGCCGGTGCGCCAGACCCCGATGCACGAATGGCACACCGCCCATGGCGCCGATTTCGAGCCGGTGGGCGACTGGCGCCGCCCCTACTGCTTCCGCCGCGGGGCCGAAGACCGCCACGCCGCGGTGGCGCGCGAGGTCACGAACGCGCGCCAGTCGGTCGGGATGCTCGACGCCTCGACGCTGGGCAAGATCGTGGTCAAGGGGCCGGACGCGGGCAAGTTCCTCGATCTGGTCTACACCAACGTGATGTCCTCGCTGCCGGTCGGGCGCTGCCGCTATGGGCTGATGTGCAACGAGAACGGCTTTCTGTTCGACGACGGCGTGGTGGCGCGGCTGTCCGAGGACAGCTTCCTGTGCCACACCACCACGGGCGGCGCCGACCGGGTGCACGGGCATCTCGAGGAATGGCTCCAGACCGAGTGGTGGGATTTCAAGGTCCATACCGCCAACGTCACCGAGCAATGGGCGCAGATCGTCGTCGCCGGCCCCAACGCGCGCAAGTTGCTGGAGGCGGCGGGCTCGGACATCGACCTCTCGGCCGCGGCGCTGCCCTTCATGGCCTTCACGGACGGCAAGCTCGCAGGGATGCCGGCGCGGGTTTACCGCATCAGCTTCTCGGGTGAGCTGAGCTACGAGATCGCCACCCCCGCCCGCCACGGCCTGGCGCTGTGGCAGGCGCTGCTCGCCGCCGGCGGCCCGCTGGGCGTGATGCCCTATGGCACCGAGGCGCTGCACGTGATGCGTGCCGAGAAGGGCTTCATCATGATCGGCGACGAGACCGACGGCACGGTGACGCCGCAGGACCTTGGCCTGTCCTGGGCGGTCTCGAAGAAGAAGGCCGACTTCATCGGCAAGCGCGCGCAGGAGCGGGCCGACCTCACCCGCCCGGACCGCAAGCAGCTGGTCGGCCTGCTCACCGAGAACCCGGCCGAGCGGCTGCCCGACGGCGCCCATGCGGTGGCGGCCGTCAAGGGCGCGGGCGAGAAGATGAAGACCATCGGCCACGTCACCTCGACCTACCTGTCGCCGACGCTGGGCCACTCGATCGCCATGGCGCTGATCGAGGGCGGCAGCGCCCGGATGAGCGAGACGCTGAGCTTCCCGTTGGCCGGGGGCAAGGTGATGACGGCCCGGGTGGTCGATCCGGTCTTCTACGACAAGGAAGGGACGCGCCAGAATGTCTGACACGCACGGAGTGAGCGCCGCCACCGGCGTCGCGGGCCGCGTGATCGAGCGCGGCCACATGATCCGCGTCGAGGAGGCGGGGCTGACCGGCATGATCGCCCTGCGCGGCGACCTCGGCGCGCCCGCGATGGCCGCGGCGGTGCGCGCCGCAACCGGCGCCGCCGTCCCCGCGCCCCTGCGGCTCGAGAGCGGGGCCGACGGGCGCGCGGTCTGGATGTCGCCCGACGAGCTTCTGCTTCTGACCGCCATCGGCGATGCGCCGGCGGCACTCGCGACCGCCGAGGCCGCGCTGTCCGGTCAGCATGCCATGGCGCTCGACGTCTCGGACGCCCGCGTCGTCTTCCGCCTTTCCGGCGCGAAGGTTGCCGAGGTGCTGGCCAAGGGCGCGCCGGTCGATCTGCGCGCGGCGGCATTCTCCGTGGGAAGCGCGCGGCGCACCCATCTGGGCAGCATCGCCGTCGGCTTCTGGCGCCTTGGGCCCGAGGAGTGGGAGATCGTCTGCTTCCGATCGCTGGCCCATCACCTCGCCGACTGGCTGGCGCAGGCGTCGGTGGCGGGGTCCGAGGTCGGCCACGTCTGAGGCGGCTGCGTCTGCCCGCGACCCGGCGGCGCCCGCGTGGTGCCGCCGTTTTCGTTTCCGTTCGGCCATCTCGCACATGCGAAAGGCCGTTATGCAAAATCGTCCGGTCTCATCGGGGTCGCCGATGCCTAGGTTGTGCACATGCGAAACAACAGAGGCTGCGCCACTCGGCGGATGCTGATTTCCCCGAAGCGCAGGGCAGAAAGATGAATGAACTCAAGTCGGATCTGACGTCCCGCGTTCCCAGTGCGGACGAGATCGCGCGCATCGTCGCCCACTCGCGCATGCTGCGTGCGCAGGCAATGCGCGATCTTGGCCGCGCCATCTGGGCCCGCATCGCGGGTCCCCGCGCCGCGCCGCAGGCGCCGGCGGGTCAGGCGCGCCACGCCTGACGGCGCTACCCGAATGGGCCGAGGCAGGAGAGGGGCAGGGCTCGCGAGGGCCCTGCCCCTTGCCGTTTCCAGATTCTGGAGTCGGCCCGAATTGTGGCGGAATCGCGACGCCCCACAACCGGTGGGGTGCACCCACAAGAAAATGTTGCGGGACGCATTTCTCTGCGGCATGCTTCTCTCACTGGCGCAACTTTTGAAAGGAGGTGATCCGATGTCGAGTGGGCCTACGGAGCTTTCGGATCGGAATGCACGATTCGGCCTGGGTTCGGAGCAGCCTCCTTTCCCCGTCTGAGTCGTGAGGGCAGGCCCGTTCCGGCCGAACACGCTCGAAGCTCACGGAGGGGTCGCCATGAGGCGACCCCTTTGCTTTTCCCGCGCGGCGCTTTACCGATGCGCCAACCGCCGATAGGCGGTAATTCGCCCGCGCCGCGACAGGCGCGGCCCACCGGAGCGCCCGAGATGACCGATACCCCCCTCCGCCCCACCGTCAAGCTGCGCCCCGGCAAGGGCCGCCGGCTGGCCGAGGGCGCACCCTGGGCCTTCGCCGACGAGATCGCGATGGACCGGCGCAGCAAGGCCATCGCCCCCGGCACGCTGGTGCGCCTGGTCGAGGGCGAGGCGCCGCTGGGCCTTGCCGCCTTCAACCCCGAAAGCAAGATCGCGGCCCGCCTGATCGACCGCGACCCGGAGGCGGCGGTGGGTGAGGGCTGGTTCGCCGCCCGCCTCGCGCACGCGCTGGCGCTGCGCACCCGGCTGTTCGACGCCCCCTTCTACCGCCTTGTCCATGCCGAGGGCGACGGGCTGCCGGGCCTCGTGATCGATCGCTTCGGCGCGGCTGCGGTGATACAGCCCAACGCCGCCTGGATCGAGCCGCTGCTGCCCGACCTTCAGGCCGCGCTGGTCGCGGTCACCGGCTGCACCACGGTGGTGGTCAATGCCACAGCCCGGGTCCGGAAGCTCGAAGGATTGGGCGAGCGGCTCGAGGTCACGCGGGGCGCCATTGACGGGCCGATCCCGGTTGCGATGAACGGCGCGACCTACCTCGCCGACCTGACGGGCGGGCAGAAGACCGGGCTGTTCTACGACCAGCGCCCGAACCATGCCTTCGCGGCCGGGCTGGCGCGGGGCGGCCGGGTGCTCGACGTCTTCACCCATGTCGGCGGCTTTGCACTGGCGGCGCTGGCGGCGGGGGCCGAGAGCGCGCTCGGCATCGACAGTTCGGCCCCCGCGCTGGACCTGGCCGAGGGCGGCGCGCGGCTCACCGGCGTGGCCGACCGCTTCGCCACCCGCCGCGCCGACGCCTTCGCGGCGATGGAGGCGCTGGCGGGCGAGGGGGCGCGCGTCGACCTCGTGGTCTGCGACCCGCCCGCCTTCGCCCCCGCGAAGGAGGCGCTGCCGCAGGGCTTGCGCGCCTACGAGCGGCTCGCTCGGCTGGGGGCCGGGCTGGTCACGCCGGGGGGGTGGCTGGTGCTCTGCTCGTGCAGCCACGCGGCCGACCCCGAAAGTTTCCACCGCGCCAACGCCAAGGGCATCGGCCGCGCCGGCCGCAGCGCGCAACTGGTCCATTCCGGGCGGGCGGGACCGGACCACCCCAGCCATGTCGCGCTGCCCGAGACCTCGTATCTCAAGGCGATGGTCTACCGGCTTGACTGAGGCGCCCGCCACGCCAGCGGCGGTCTTTCTCGACGCCTGCGTGCTCTACCCGCAGCTCACGCGCGCTATCGCGCTGGGCGCGGCGCGCGCGGGGCTTTACCGCCCGGCATGGAGCGGGCGCGTGCTGGACGAGTGGCGCCTGGCCGCCGCCCGCGACGGCGGCCTTGCCGCCGAGCGCGCGGTTGCGGCCGAGGCCGCCGCCATGCGCGCGGCCTTCCCCCATGCCGAGGTCGTGCCCGACCCCGCGGTCGAGGCGTCGCTCGACCTGCCCGACCGCGCCGATGTCCATGTCGTCGCGGGCGCCGTGGCGGCGGGTGCGGTGGTGATCCTCACGCTCAACCTGCGCGACTTTCCCGCCCGCCGCCTTGCGCCGTTCGGTGTCGAGGCGCGCCACCCCGACGGCTTCTTCTGGGAACTTTTGTCCCGCGCGCCGGAGGCCATGGCCCCGGTCATCCGCCGCGCCTTCGGCCCGCTCGACGCCAGCGGCCCGCGGGCCGAGCGCAATGCGTTGAAGCGCGCCGCGCTCTCGCGGCTGGGCAAGGCGTGGGAGGCGATGGCCTGACGCTCAGTCCGTCTCGCCCATCAGCCGCGCGAAGCCGCCCTCGTGGGCCTCGCGCAGGCGCGCGAGCCCGACCTCGGACGCCCCGAGCCGCACGAGGTCGCCTCCGGTCGCGCCCACCCGCCGCGCGGCCACGCCGGCGGCGATGGCGGCGGCAAGGATCTGCCCCACCGCCGCCTCGGGCGCGGCCAGCAGGTAGCGGCCCTGGTCCTCGCCGAAGAACCAGGCCAGCGGCGCGAAGTCCTCGGCCGCCTCGACCCGCACGCCCGTGCCCCCGGCCAGCGCCATCTCGGCCGCCGCGACCGCAAGCCCGCCGTCCGACAGGTCGTGCGCCGCGGTGATCAGCCCCTCGGCCTTCAGAGCGCGCACCAGCTCGCCCGCCTTGCGCTCGGCCCGCAGGTCGACATGCGGCGCGTCGCCGTCCTGCCGGCGCCACAGCTCCCAGATCAGCGCCGACTGGCCGAGACTACCCTCGGAGTGCCCGATCAGCACCAGCGCTTCGCCCGCGCCGGGCGCCATCGGGATGATCTCGTCGAGCGAGGCCAGAAGCCCCACGGCGCCGATGGTCGGCGTCGGCAGGATCGCCTCGCCGTTGGTCTCGTTGTAGAGGCTGACATTGCCCGACACGACCGGCATGTCGAGCGCCTCGCAGGCCGCCCCGATGCCTTTGATGCAGCCGACGAATTGCCCCATGATCGCGGGCTTCTCGGGGTTGCCGAAATTGAGGTTGTCGGTGACCGCGAGCGGCCGCGCCCCGGTGGCGCTGAGGTTGCGGAACGCTTCCGCCACCGCCTGCTTGCCGCCCTCGAACGGGTTGGCCTTGCAATAGCGCGGCGTCACGTCCGAGGTGAAGGCCAGCGCCTTGGACATGCCATGCACCCGCACCACCGCGGCGTCCGAGCCCGGGCGCACCACGGTGTCGGCCATCACCATGTGGTCGTATTGCTGCCACACCCAGGCGCGCGAGCAGAGATTGGGCGAGCCCATCAGCGCCACCAGCGCCTCGGCCGGGTCCATGTCGGGCACGGGGGCCAGCGCGGGCGGCGCGGGGCTCTCGACCCAGGGCCGGTCATATTCCGGGGCCGAACCCGACAACGCCTTGAGCGGCAGGTCGGCCTTGACCGCGCCGCCGTGGCGGACGAGAAAACGGTCCTCGGGGATCGTGTGGCCGACAATGGCGAAATCGAGATCCCACTTGTCGAAGATCGCCCGCGCCTGCGCTTCCTTCTCGGGCTTGAGGACCATGAGCATGCGCTCCTGGCTCTCGGACAGCATCATCTCGTAGGCGGTCATCGCCTGCTCGCGGCAGGGCACGGCGTCGAGGTCAAGCTCGATGCCGAGGTTGCCCTTGTCGCCCATCTCGACCGCCGAGCAGGTGAGCCCCGCGGCCCCCATGTCCTGGATCGAGATCACCGCGCCCGACGCCATCAGCTCGAGGCAGGCTTCCAGCAGGCGCTTCTCGGTGAACGGGTCGCCGACCTGAACGGTGGGGCGCTTTTCCTCGGCGTCGGCGCCGAACTCAGCCGAGGCCATCGTGGCGCCGCCCACCCCGTCGCGCCCGGTCTTGGCGCCGAGATAGACCACCGGCATCCCCACCCCCGAGGCCGCCGAGTAGAAGATCTTGTCGGCGTCCGCCAGGCCCGCCGCGAAGGCGTTGACCAGGCAGTTGCCATTATAGGCCGGGTGGAAGCGCACCTCGCCCCCCACGGTCGGCACACCGAAGCAGTTGCCGTAGGAGCCGATCCCCTCGACCACGCCCGCCACCAGCCGGCGGGTCCTGGGGTGCTCGATCTCGCCGAAGCTCAGCGCGTTCATCGCCACGATCGGCCGCGCGCCCATGGTGAACACATCGCGCAGGATGCCGCCGACGCCGGTGGCCGCGCCCTGATGCGGCTCGATGTAGCTGGGGTGGTTGTGGCTCTCCATCTTGAACACCACCGCCTGGCCGTCGCCGATGTCCACGACGCCCGCGTTCTCGCCCGGCCCGCAGATCACCTGCGGCCCCTTGGTCGGCAGGGTGCGCAGCCATTTCTTCGAGGACTTGTAGGAGCAATGCTCGTTCCACATCGCCGAGAAGATGCCAAGCTCGGTGAAGCTCGGCGTCCGGCCCAGCAGGCTCAGGATGCGCTGGTATTCGTCCGGCTTCAGCCCGTGATCGGCGGCAAGCGACTGGTTGACGGCGGGCTCTGTCATGGCGGGCCTTGTGGCAGGGGGGATCAGCAGGCGGGCGCGCCGCTGGCGATGGTGCGCCCGAGGCTCGATTGCATCCGCTCGAAACGGCCGGGGGCTTCGATCGCGGTGCCGATCAGACGCACGTCAGTCGAGGCGCTGCTCAGGGCCACGATGTCTGCGGTCAGGATCTTGCCCGCGTCGGTGAAGAAGGTGACATTGCCGCTCTGCCGGTCGACCAGCATGTTGGCGGCCTGAAGCTCGGCGTCGAGCCAGCATGTTGCGCCGACCTGCTCGAGCCCGGCGCGGACCGCGGCATAATCGGCCGCGAGGGTCACGGTGCGAAACGACTCGGTCGGGGGCGGCGGTGGGCGATAGCCCTGCGGAGCCGGCGGAACCTGCTGCGCGCAGGCGCCCAGCGCCAGCATCAGGGCCGGGGCCGCGCGGCGCATCAGGCCGCCACCGCGACTGCGTCCACCAGGCTGCGGAACAGCGTCGTGCCATCGGTGCCGCCAAGCCGTGCGTCGGCCAGCCGCTCGGGATGCGGCATCATGCCCAGCACCCGGCGGT
>JAVVFE010000060.1:10258-11226 GCA_032251175.1 Thermohalobaculum sp. | reverse complement strand
GAGGACATGGCGCCCGGCGTCCTCGCAGACGAAGGCGTTGCCGAGCAGGCGGTGGGTTTCGGCGCTGAGGATGACCTCGCCGGGGTTGGCCAGGGTCTGTAGCCGGGCGGCGAGGTTCGGGATCTCGCCCAGCGCGGCGCGGATGGTCTCGATGCCCTCGTAGACCAGCCCGCCGATCAGCACCTCGCCGGTGGCGATGCCGATGCGTGCGGCCAGCGCCCCGGTGCGGTCGTCGCCGATGCCCGGCACCGCGCGCAGGATGGCCACGGCGGCCAACGCCGCGCGTTCGGGGTCGTCCTCGTGCGCGTGGGGGTAGCCGAAATAGGCCAGCACCCCGTCGCCCGCGTATTGCGCGACATAGCCGCGATGTTCGGCGATCAGCCGGGCGCAGGTGTCGTGGTAGCTGTGGATCAGGTTCTTGTAGTCCTCGAGATCGAGTTCGGCCGAAAGCGCGGTCGAGCCCACGAGGTCGATGAACACCACCGTCAGGTGCCGCAGTTGCCCGGCGTCCGCTGCGGTCGCGGACCCGCTGGGCGCGGCGAGGGGCGTGGCGGGCTGGCTGGCGGCGGGCGGCGCGAGTGATGCGATCGCGCGCAGCACGCGCTTGCGGTCGCCGAGCGGCAGGCCGAGCGCCTCGAGATCCTGCTCGGTCAGGTCGGGCAGGATGTCGCGCGTGATCCGCTGCTCGGTGAACTGTTGCGTGTATTCGCCGAGCCCGATGGATTCGAGCCACTGTTCGATCGACTCAGACACGTCTCACCCCGGAAAGTCGATCTCGTTCCCTCAATGATCAACCGTAACATGAATGTGCGGCAAGCAAAGACGTCGATTCGCCGCTGCCGGCAGCGGCGCAGGCGGGTAATGCGGAATTCCGACGCGGCGAGGTCGCTATCGGATGGGTCGGGCCGGGCGGCGATGCGGCAGCGTGCCGGGGAGCCGCGCGCCGGGAATGCGCGGCCGGGGACAGG
>JAVVFE010000060.1:0-10248 GCA_032251175.1 Thermohalobaculum sp. | reverse complement strand
GGAGCGGGCGCCGTGGCAGGTGCGGTGTATGACTATGTGATCGTGGGGGCGGGGTCGGCGGGCTGCGTGCTGGCCGAGCGGCTGTCGGCCGACGGCCGCCACAGCGTGCTGGTGCTGGAGGCGGGCGGCAGCGACCGGCGGTTTTATGTGCAGATGCCGCTGGGTTACGGCAAGCTGTTCTACGACCCGAAGGTGAACTGGCTCTATCGCACCGAGCCGGACCCCGGGCTGGCCGGGCAGCGCGACCACTGGCCGCGCGGCAAGATCCTGGGCGGGTCGAGCGCGATCAACGCGATGGTCTATATCCGCGGGCATGCCTCGGACTATGCCGACTGGGAGGCGGCGGGCAATCCCGGCTGGGGCTGGCCCGAGGTGCTGGCGGCCTATCGCGCGATGGAGGACACCGAGGCAGGCGGCGACGACTGGCGCGGGCAGGGCGGGCCGCTGTTCGTGTCGGCCAACCGGCGCGACCTGCACCCGCTGTGCGAGGTGTTCATCCGCGCGGCCGAGGCGGCGGGGCTGCCGCGCAACCCCGACTTCAACGGCGCCGAGCAGGAGGGCGTGGGCACCTACCAGTTGACGGTGAAGGGCGGGCGGCGCAATTCGGCCGCGCGCGCCTTCCTCAGGCCCGCGATGCGGCGGGCGAATGTGACGGTCGCGACCCACGCGCAGGCCACGCGCGTGGTGTTCGAGGGGCGCCGCGCGGTGGGCGTGGAATACCGCCGCCGCGGCGTGCTGGAGACGGTGCGGGCGGGGCGCGAGGTGATCCTTGCGGGCGGCGCGATCAACTCGCCGCAGCTTCTGATGCTGTCGGGCATCGGGGATGGCGCGGCCTTGCAGGCGATGGGCCTGCCGGTGGTGGTGGACAACGCCAATGTCGGCGCGCATCTCGCGGACCATCAGGGGCTGAACTACACCTACCGGATGCGGGTGCCGACCTATAACGACCTGCTGCGCCCGTGGTGGGGCAAGCTGGCGGCGGGGCTGCGGTATCTGCTGACCGGGCGGGGGCCGCTGTCGATCTCGATCAACCATGGCGGCGGGTTCTTCCGCACCGCGCCGGACCTCACGCGCCCGAACATGCAGTTCTACATGCAGGCTCTCTCGACGCTGATGCCGCGCGAGGGCGAGCGCCCGGTGCTGACGCCCGACCCCTTCCCGGGGCTGTCGCTGGGCCTGTCGAACTGCCGGCCGGCGAGCCGGGGGCGGATCGGCCTGATCAGCCCCGACCCCTTCGCGCATCCGCGGATCGAGGCCAATGCCTATGGCACCGCGCAGGATATCGCCGAGATGCTGGCGGCGGTGAAATTCCTGCGCCGGATCGCCGCCTGCGCGCCGTTGGCCCCCCTGATCGCCGAGGAGCTGCGGCCCGGCCCGCAGGTGACGGCGGACGACGACCTGATCGCCGATATCCGGGCGCGGTCGGGCACGGTCTATCACCCGTCCTGCACCTGCCGGATGGGGCCGGATCCTGCGTCGAGCGTGGTGGGCCCCGACCTGCGGGTGCATGGGGTTTCGGGGCTGCGGGTCTGCGATGCCTCGGCCTTTCCCACCCTGATCGGCGGCAACACCAACGCGCCGGCGATGATGATGGGCTGGAAGGGGGCCGAGCTGATCCTGCACGACGCGCGGGCCTGAGGCGGGACGCGCCGCTTGCCTCGTGCAGGGCGCTTGCCTAACGTGAGACGCATCGGACGGGGAGGCACCGCATGCAGGGGCGAGACGGGCGCGGAATGCTGCGAGTGGCGGCGGCCGTGTTCGGCATCTTCGTGGCCAATGTGGTGACGGGGGCCTTTCGCGGGCAATCCTTCCTGCCGGACATCGCCGAGATGCTCGTGCTTTTCGCTGCCTGCGGCCTGTTCGTCGCGGGGGTCCTGATGCGCGAGCGCGCACGCGCGGCTGAAGCAATCGACAAGGGGCACAGCCCCGACAGGGGAGGAGAAGCGGCATGACCGACGGTCACGAGACGACGGATCCGACATCGGCGGATCTGAAGCCCGAGGAGCTGAAATCCGAGGAGCGGCGCAGCTTCATGAAGCTGGCCGGCACCGGCGCCTTCACCGCCGCGGTGGTGGCGGGGGCGGGCGGCGTGCTGAGTTCCGGCCCGGCGGTCGCGCAGACCGCGCAGGAGGAGCGCGAGCGCGAGGCAGCGGCGGCGCATGTCATGAACCTTGCCACCGAATACGCGATCGGCACGACGCGCAGCTATCCGATGATGCAGCTCGACGTGAAGGAGAACATCCAGAACGCGACCGACGGCAAGGTCTATGTCAAGCTCTCGCCCGGCGGGCAACTGGGCATCGGCAGCGCGCTGGCGCAGAAGGTGCAGGGCGGCACGGTGCAGGCCGGGCAGTTCTCGCTGTCGAACTTCGCGCCCTATGCGCCGACCGTCGACCTGATCAACCTGCCCTATCTGTGCGGCGCCAACCAGCGGTTCGTGAACCTCGTGACCTCGGACGTCTGGAAGGCCGAGGTGAACAGCCGCGTCGAGGCCCGCGGCTTCCGGCCGCTGTTCTACTTCTGCATCGACCCGCGCGTGGTGGCGGTGCGCAAGGGCGGCGGCAAGGCGGTGATCACGCCGGGCGACCTTGCCGGCATCAAATTCCGCGTGCCGGGCTCGAAGATGCTGCAGCAGTTCTACCGGATGGTTGGCGCGAACCCGACGCCGGTGGCCTGGGGCGAGACCCCTTCGGCCATCAAGCAGGGCGTGGCGGATGCGCTCGACCCCGCGGTCGGCGCGCTTTATGCGTTCGGCTTCAAGGACATCCTGAGCCATGTGACGTTCACCCAGGCGGTGCCGGACAGCCAGTGCTATTCCTGCAACCTGGAATGGTTCAACACATTGCCGCTGGCGGTGCGGGAGGGGATCGACTGGGCGTCGGAGATGTCGTTCCACCAGAACCTGGCCAAGGTGCCCTCGTCGCGCACCTTCGCGATGGCCGAGATGCGCAAGTCGGGGGTCGAGTTCCATTCGCTGACGGCCGACCAGTTGGCCGAGTGGGAGGCCGCCGCCGGCTATCAGCGGGCCGAGTGGGACAGCTTCAAGGTCGAGCTTGCGGGCTCGATGGACGCCTTCGCCAAGCTGGTCGAGGCGGCCGGCACGCGCGGGCGGTTCTACGTCCACGACGCCTGACCCCGGTCCGACGCGGGCGCCTTCGGGCGCCCGCTCTCCCCCCGCCCGGGCGCGCGCTGCCGCGCCCGGGCCAGCCCGCAGCGGGACTGGCAATGTTCGCAACCCTCGATCGCAACGTCGAGCGCTGGGCGCTCCTTGTCTTCTATGTGATGCTGGTCGCCACCATGGCGATCGAGGTGCTGCGGCGCGAGCTGCTGGCCTATTCCTCGGTCTGGGGCGAGGAGGTGGTGCGCTATGCCTTCATCTACCTCGCCTGGATCGGGGCGGCGGCTGCGGTGCGCGAGCGCGCGCATATCCGGATCGACGTGATCCAGTCCTTCCTGGGGCCGCGGGCGCGGGCGGGGCTGTATATCTTCGGCGACCTGGTGATGCTGGGGGTCGCGCTGGTCGCGGTCTACTGGTCGTTCGAGACGGCGCGGGTCTCGTGGCGGTTCGGCTCGGTCAGCGCGGGGCTGCGCGTCTCGATGGTGTGGTTCCTGATGGCGGTGCCGCTGGGGTTCTCCCTGATGATTTTCCGCCTTGCGCAGTCGCTGCGCCGGGATGTCCGCGATCTCGCCCGGGGCCGCGCGCCCTATCAGGGCGAGAAGCTGTTCGACTGAGGCAGGGCGTATGTGGCAGCTTCACCAGGAGACCTCGCTGGGCTGGGATTTCTACGGCCCGGTGATCCTGTTCGCGGCGCTGGTGGCGCTGGGCGTGCCGGTCTGGGCCGCGATCGGGGCGGGCACGGTGGTGATGCTGCTGGTGTCGGACGTGCTGCCGCTGTCGCTGTTCGGCGAGGCGCTGTTCGACGGCATCGACGCCTTTGCGCTGACCGCGATCCCGCTGTTCATCCTGACCGGCGACGTGCTGGTGCGCACCGGGCTGTCGCGCAAGTTCCTGGACGTGGCCGAGGCGCTGACCTCGTGGACGCGGGGCGGCTTCGGCTCGGCCACGGTGCTGGTCTGCGGCATGTTCTCGGCGATCTCGGGCTCGGACGCGGCAGGCGCCGCGGCGGTCGGGCGGATGACCATCGCCCGGCTGGTCGAGAGCGGCTATCCCCGACCTTACGCCTGTGCGCTGGTCGCCGCGGGCGCCTGCACCGGCATCCTGATCCCGCCGTCGATTGCCTACATCATCATCGGGCTGGTGCTGGGGATTTCGGCCTCGACGCTGTTTCAGGCGGCGCTGATCCCGGGGCTGATGATTCTGGGCGCGATCCTGGTGACCAACACCATCGTCAACCGACGCTACGGCTATGAGGGCGGCGGGCAGATCGGCTTTGGCGACTGGCTGGCCAATCTGGGCCGGGTCGTCGCGCGGGGGTGGTATGCCTTTCTGGTGCCCGGGATCATCTTCTACGGCATCTTTTCCGGGCGGCTGACGCCGACCGAAGCCGGGGCGACCGCGGTGACGGTGACGGTGGCGATGGGGTTCCTGATGGGGACGCTCAAGCTGGCGGATTTTCCCGCGATGATGGTCAGTTCGGCCAAGGTCAACGGCGTGATCCTGCCGATCATCGCCATGTCGCTGCCGCTGGCGCAGACCATGGCGGCGCTGGGCGTGCCGCAGGGCTTCGTGGCCTCGGTCACCGGGCTCACCGACGATCCCATGGTGCTGATCCTGCTGATGATCCTGATCCTGATCGCCGCCGGCTGCGTGATGGAAACGACGCCCAACATCGTCATCCTCGCGCCGATTCTGAAGCCGCTGGCCGACCAGATCGGGATGAACGAGATCCAGTTCTGCGTGATGATGATCACCGCGCTGGGCGTGGGCTTCATCACGCCGCCGCTGGGGCTCAACCTGTTCGTGGTGTCGGGGCTGACGGGCGAGCCGATCCTGCGCATCGCCTGGCGCGCGCTGCCGTTCGTCGCCACCATGCTGCTGGTGACGCTGCTGATTGCCTATGTGCCGGCGGTCTCGACCGTCCTGTTGCCCGAGATCTACCGATAGGAGGCCCGCAATGCCGCGCGACTACCTCAAGACCGCCAGCCGCACCGCCCGCACCGATGCCGCCGATGTGGGCGAGGCGGTGCGCGCCATCCTTGCCGGCATCGAGGCCGGCGGCGAGGCGGCGGCCCGGCGCTATGCCGCCGAGTTCGACCGCTATGACGGCAATGTCGTCGTCACCCGCGCCGAAATCGAGGCCGCGGCCCGGCAGGTGCCGCAAAAGCTGAAGGACGACATCCGCTTCGCCCATGACAATGTCCGCCGCTTTGCCGAGGCGCAGAAGGCGTCGCTGTCGGATTTCGAGGTCGAGATCGTGCCGGGCCTGATCGCGGGTCAGCGCAGCATCCCCTGCCGGGCCGCCGGTTGCTACATCCCCGGCGGGCGCTACAGCCACATCGCCTCGGCGATCATGACGGTGACGACGGCGAAGGTCGCGGGCTGCGGGCACATCGCCGCCTGCTCGCCGCCGCGGCCGGGGGTGGGGATCGCGCCCGCGATCCTGTATACCGCCGATCTGTGCGGCGCCGACACCATCCTTGCGATGGGCGGCGTGCAGGGCGTGGCCGCGATGGTCCACGGCCTGTTCGGCGTGGCGCCGGCCGACATCATCGTCGGCCCCGGCAACCAGTTCGTGGCCGAGGCCAAGCGCCTGCTGTTCGGGCGCGTCGGCATCGACATGATCGCCGGGCCGACCGACAGCCTGATCCTGGCGGATGCGACCGCCGACCCCGGGATCGTCGCCGCCGACCTGGTGGGACAGGCCGAGCATGGCTACAACTCGCCCGTGTGGCTCGTGACCGACCACCGCCCGCTGGCCGAGGCGGTGCTGGCCCGCGTGCCCGGGCTGATCGCGGACCTGCCGGACCTGAACCGCCAGAACGCCGAGGCAGCCTGGCGCGACTATGCCGAGGTGATCGTCTGCGACAGCCGCGAGGAGATGGCCGCGACCGCCGACGAGTATGCGCCCGAGCACCTGAGCGTGCAGGCCGCCGATCCCGACTGGTGGCTGGGGCGGCTGACCTGCTATGGCTCGCTGTTCCTGGGCGAGGAGACGACGGTCGCGTTCGGCGACAAGGCCTCGGGGCCGAACCACTGCCTGCCGACCTCGCGCGCGGCGCGCTATACCGGCGGGCTGTCGGTGCTGAAATACATGAAGGTGGTGACCTGGCAGCGCTCGACCCGCGAGGCGGCGCGCCCGGTGGCCGAGGCGACCGCCCGGATCTCGCGGCTCGAGGGGATGGAGGCGCATGCGCGCACCGCCGACATTCGCCTCGCCAAGTATTTCCCGGGCCAGAACTTCGATCTTTCGGCCGATGGCTGAGCGCGACATCTTTGGCGTCGCCGGGCGCGTCGCCTGCGTCACCGGCGCCAGCAGCGGGCTGGGCCGGGCCGCCGCCACCATGCTGGCCGCGCGCGGCGCCCGCGTGGTGGGTGTGGCGCGGCGCGCCGAGGCGCTGGCCGCCTGGCGCGCCGAGGCGCCGGGCGAGACCGCCGCCGTCGTCGCCGACCTGGGCGCCTGCGAGGATTTCGCGGGCCTGGCCGCGCGCATCGCGGCCCCGTTCGGCGCGCCCGCGATCCTGGTCAATGCGGCGGGGCTCAACACCCGCGAGCCGGCCGACGCGGTGACGCGCGCGGGCTGGCAGAAGACCATGGCGCTGAACCTCGACGCGCCGTTCTTCCTCGCGCAGGCGCTGGTGGCGGGGATGCGGGCGGGTGGCTGGGGCCGGGTGGTCAACTTTGCCTCGCTGCAATCGCGCCGCGCCTTTGCCGGCGGCATCGCCTATGGCGCCTCGAAGGGCGGGGTCGAGCAGTTGACCCGCGCGATGGCCGAGGCCTGGTCGAAGGACGGCATCACCGCGAACGCGCTGGCGCCCGGCTTCTTCCCGACCGAGCTGACCGCGCCGGTGTTCGCCGACCCCGATCTTGCCGCGCGCAATGCGGCGCAGACCTGCATCGGGCGCAACGGCGTGATGGCGGACCTCGAGGGGCCGCTGGTCTTCCTGTGCTCGGCGGCGTCGGACTACGTCACCGGGCAGGTCCTGTTCGTCGACGGAGGGTTCACCGCGAAATGAAGGCGCTGGTCTATACCGCCCCCCGCAGCCTTGCCTTCCGCGAGGTGCCCGACCCCGGGCCCCGGCCCGGCGAGGCGCTGATCCGGGTCGAGGCCGTGGGCATCTGCGGCTCGGACATGCATGCGTATCAGGGCCATGACGAGCGCCGCCCGGCGCCGCTGATCCTGGGCCACGAGGCGGCAGGCGTGATCGTCGCGGGCGCCGAGGCCGGGCGGCGCGTCACCGTCAACCCGCTGGTGACCTGCGGCACCTGCGATTTCTGCCGGTCGGGGCGCGAGAACATCTGCCAGACCCGGCAGATCATCTCGATGCCACCGCGCGAGGGGGCGTTCGCCGGGCTGCTGGCGATGCCGCCGGAAAACCTGGTGAGCGTGCCGGACGGCGTGCCGCTGGCCAAGGCCGCGCTGGCCGAGCCGCTGGCCTGCGGCTGGCACGCGGTGCGGCTGGGGGCGCGGGCGCTGGGCGTGCCGCTGGCGCAGGCGCGCTGCGCGGTGCTGGGGGGCGGCGCGATCGGGCTGGGGGCGGCGCTGGCGCTGCTGGCGCAGGGCGCGCCCGGGCCGATCCCGCTGGCCGAGCCCAACCGCCTGCGCCACGCCGCGATCGGCGCTGCCGGCGCGGTCGTGCCCCATGCCCCGGGCGAGGGCGGGCCGGGGGCGGGCGAGGCCGATCTGGTGATCGACGCCGTGGGTTACCCTGCCACGCGCGCGGAAGCCTGCCGGCTGGTGCGCCCGGGCGGCGTGATCGTGCATATCGGGCTGGGATCGGCCGAGGGTGGGCTCGATGTCCGGCGCATGACGTTGCAGGAGATCACCTTCATCGGCACCTACACCTACACCAAGGCCGATTTCCTTCAGACGGCGGCGGCGATCTTCGACGGCCGCCTCGGCCCGCTCGACTGGCCCGAGCACCGGCCGCTGTCGGCGGGGGCCGCGGCCTTTGCCGATATCGAGGCGGGCAGGGCGGCCGCCCCCAAGATCGTGCTGATCCCCGAACAGGGCTGAGGTGGGGCGCGAAGGGGCGCGGCGGATGACGCCGATCTGGGCGCCGCTCCCGCAGCCCGGCCGAGCGACCGGGGTCTCGCGGGGGCGGGGCGAGGCCCCGGGTCAAGCCCGGGGCGCGCGCGGCGGCGGTGACTGGGACGCTCCGGCCGAACCCCGGGGCGCGGTGAGGGCGCGCAGGCTGCCCCTGCCGAAGAGCCGGGGCTTTGCGGGGGAGAGCAGAATGAGGCCCCGGGTCGAGCCCGAGGCGCGCGCCGGCGCGCAGTCCGGGCTGGCGGTCGGCCTCGCGCCGTTCGCCGCAATCACATCCGGGTCAGGGGCTGGTGCCCGGTGCGCATGCCCCCTTCGCGCCGGGCCGGGCGATGCGCTAGACTGCGGCTCCGGGGGCTCCCCTCCGAGGCAGGGAGGTAAACCCGTGACCGACAGCGCCGAGCTTTCCCGCCGTATTGCCCAGGCCCTGGGCGAGGCACCCGCCGACCGGGTGATCCGGGGGGCGCGGCTGCTCGACCTCGTGACCGGAGATCTGCGGGCGGGCGATATCGCGATGGCGGGCGACCGGATCGTCGGCACGCTCGCGGACTATGACGGCGCCGAGGTGATCGACGGCCATGGCCTGATCGCCGTGCCGGGGCTCATCGATGGCCATGTGCATCTGGAAAGCTCGCTGGTCACGCCCTTTGAGTTCGAGCGCGTCGTCGTGCCCCGCGGCACCACCACCGCGATCTGCGACCCGCACGAGGCGGCGAACGTGATGGGGGCGGCGGCGATCCGCTACTTCCTCGCCTGTGCCGAGGCGATGGCGATGGACCTTCGGGTGCAGTTGTCGTCCTGCGTGCCGGCGACCGCGATGGAGACCTCGGGGGCGGAGCTGACGGTCGACGACCTGCTGCCCTTCGCCCACCACCCCAAGGTGATCGGGCTGGCCGAGCTGATGAACTTCCCCGGCGTCCTCGCCCGCGACCCCGGCGTGCTGGCCAAGGCCGCGGCCTTCGCGCACCACATCGACGGGCACGCGCCGCTGCTGTCGGGGCGGGCGCTGAATGCCTATCTGGCGGCCGGGGTGCGCAATGACCACGAGACCAGCCGGATCGAGGAGGGGCGCGAGAAGCTGGCCAAGGGCATGCACCTGCTGCTGCGCGAGGGGTCGGTCGCGCGCGACGTGGCGGCGCTGGCGCCCTTGGTGACGCTGGGGGCCTCGCCTTACCTGTCGTTCTGCACCGACGACCGCAGCCCGCTGGAGGTGGCCGAGCACGGCCATATCGACCACGCCATCCGCCACGCCATCGCGCATGGGGCCGAGCGGCTCGCGGCCTATCGCGCGGCCACCTGGTCGGCGGCGCGGCATTTCGGGCTGACCGACCGGGGCCTGATCGCGCCGGGGCAGCGGGCGGATATCGTGCTGGTCGCGGACCTCGATGCCTGCCGGGTCGAGCGGGTGATCCTGGGCGGGCGGCCGGTCGATGCCGAGACCTTTGCCGGGCGCGCGACGGTGGCGCCGATCGGGCGGGGCTCGATGAAGCGCGGCCCGGTCGCGGCGGCGGATTTCGCGGTGCCCGCGACGCCGGGGTCGCGCCCGGTGATCGAGATCATTCCGGGCAAGATCATCACCGCGCGCGCAGACGCCGTGCTGCCGGTGCGCGACGGTCTGGCCGAAGCCGACCCCGCGCAGGGCATCGCCAAGATCGCGGTGCTGGAGCGGCACGGCAGGAACGGCAATATCGGGCGGGGCTTCGTGCGCGGCTTCGGGCTGGCAGGGGGGGCGCTCGCGTCCTCGGTCGGGCATGACAGCCACAACATCTGCGTGGCCGGCATGTCGGACGCCGACATGGCGGCGGCGGTGAACCGGCTGATCGCGCTGGGCGGGGGGTTCGTGGCGGCGCGCGGCGGCGAGATCGTCGCCGAACTGGCGCTGCCGCTGATGGGCCTGATCTCGGACCGCCCGGGGCCCGAGGTGGTGGGCGCCCTGCGCGGCCTGCGCGTGGCGCTGCGGGGGATGGGCTGCGCGCTCGACGACCCGTTCATCCAGCTTGCCTTCCTGCCGCTGCCGGTGATTCCCAGCCTGAAGATCACCGACCTGGGGCTGGTCGACGTGGACCGCTTCGCGCTGATCTGAGGG
>JAVVFE010000059.1:0-11276 GCA_032251175.1 Thermohalobaculum sp. | reverse complement strand
CGGTCGCTGTCGTAGCCTTTGTCGGCGATGAGCGTGTCGGCGTCGGGCAGCGCCGGCAAGACGGTTGCCGCGCTGCGGCAGTCGCTGACCTGGCCTTCGGTAAGCAGCAGGATCAACGGCTTGCCGTCGCCGTCGCAGACCGCATGCAGCTTCGAGTTCAGACCGCCCTTGGTGCGCCCGATACGCCGGGGAGTGAGCGGGAGAGGAAAACGATCCAGTGAATCGTTTTCCCCGCGAACCCCTTTTTGAGCAGGCTGGCGGCGGTACGATGCGCTTTCAGTTGGGTCGCGTCGATCATCACGGTATCGGTGGCCTCGCTTGCGGCCGCGAGCGCGGCGAAGATCCGGTCGAACACGCCGATCCGGCTCCAGCGGACGAACCGGTTGCAGAGCGTCTTCGGCGGCCCGGAGCAAGCCGGCGCGTCGCGCCACATCAGCCCGCCCCGGATCACGTGGATGATCCCCGAGATCACCTTGCGGTCATCCACCCGAGACACGCCGCGCGGCTTGTTCGGGAGCAGCGGGCGGAGGCGAGCAAACTGCGCATCAGAAGGCCAGAAGTGGTGGTCGGACATCGCAAACTCCCAACATTTGGGAGTTTGAATCAGATTTCCGGGAAAGTGGGAAGCCCGCTTATGGGGCCTGAGCCTGGGCCGCGAAGAAAACATGATGGGCGCGCCCCGCCGGGATGTCCACAGCAACCGCGCGCACCTGACGGCACTACGCGCCGCACCCATTCTCGGCTATACTTCCCCTGCCGCGGCCCCCTGAGCAGGAGAACCCCATGACGATCCGCTACATGGTCGGCACCCGCGAGGCCGATCGCAGCCTCAGCATCACCGTCGAGGCCGAGGACGCGCTGATCGCCGCGCTCAAGGTCAAGCACGCCCACCCTGATGCGATGATCACCTATGTCCGCAAGGCCAATGTCCGGGGCGACCGGCGCAATCCGCATCCCGACGTGGCCGAGGCCGAGGCCTGACGCCTCAGGTCCGCTCCACCGCCATCTCGCGCAGTGCGTCGAGCGCCACGACCTCCAGCGCCCGGCGATGGGTCGCCCGCAGCGCCACGCGCGGCGCCTGCCCCGCCGCATGGGCCTCGCGGAACCGCGCCGCGCACAGGCACCAGCGGTCGCCCGGCTTCAGCCCGTCGAAGCCGAATTCCGGCCGCGGCGTCGACAGGTCGTTCCCCGCCGCCTTCGAGAACGCGAGAAACCCGGCCGTCATCACCGCGCAGACGGTGTGCGAGCCGCGGTCGTCCACGTTGGTGTCGCAGCAGCCGTTGCGGAAGAACCCGGTCAGCGGGCGCATCGAGCAGGGCTCGAGCGGCTCGCCCAGGACATTGACGGACGGGTCGATCTCGATCTCGCGCATGGCGCCTTGCTCCTTCAGTCTGCGGCCCCCTCAAGGTATCCCGGCCGCGCGGGAGGACAAGTGCGGCTTGTTCCCCGCAGCGCCCGCGCCCATATTCCGGGAAAGCCCGAGGGAGCCAGACCCATGCAGATCACCCGCCGCCCCGTCCTCGCAGCCCTTGCCGCCTGCCTCGCCGCCACCGCGCTGCCGGCCCGCGCCGAGGATGCCGCCGTGATCGACGCGCGCGTGAACCTCGCGTTCGAGAAGCTCTATGCCGATGTGCCGGGCAGCCGCGAGCTGGCAACCCGCGCCCGCGGCATCCTGATGATGCCCGAGGTGGTGAAGGGCGGCTTCATCCTCGGCGGCTCGTATGGCGAGGGGGCGCTCCGGCTCAATGACGGCTCGGGCTACCAGACCAGCGTCGAATACTATTCGGTCGGCGCGGCCTCGCTGGGGTTGCAGGCCGGCGTGCAGAAGACCAGCCATGCGCTGTTCTTCATGACCGACGACGCGCTGCGCCGCTTCCGCCGCGCCGATGGCTGGGAGGCCGGCGCCGATGCCGAAGTCACCTTCCCGGAAAAGGGCCTCAACATCGGCACCGACACCACCACCGCGCAGAAGCCGGTGATCGCCTTCGTCTTCGCACAGGACGGGCTGCTGATCGGCGCGAGCCTCGAAGGCGCGAAATACTCGCGGATCGTGCGCTAAGGGATCATGCGCTGACCGCTCAGAGCGCGGCTTCCGCCGCCGCGCGGATCGCTGCGATGTTGCGCCCGTAGACCGCCGCGTCGGCGACCGATCCGCCCTTGAACACGCCCGCCCCCGCGACCAGCACGTCGGCCCCCAGCGCCGCGCAGTTGCCGGCCGAGTCGGGGACCACGCCGCCGTCGATCTCGATATGGATGTCGCGCTCGCCCGTCATCTCCGACAGGCGCGCGATCTTGGGCAGCACCGCCTCGATGAAACTCTGCCCGCCGAAGCCGGGGTTCACCGTCATCACGCAGATCAGGTCGATCTGGTCGAGCACATGCTCGACCGCCTCGGCCGGTGTCGCGGGGTTCAGCGCGACCCCGGCGCGGCAGCCCAGCGCCCGGATCGCCTGCAGGCTGCGGTGCAGATGCGGCCCGGCCTCGGCATGCACCGTCAGGATGTCGGCGCCCGCCCTGACGAAGGCTTCCAGATAGGGGTCGCAGGGCGCGATCATCAGGTGGACGTCCATCACCCCCCGGATGTGCGGGCGCAGCGCCGCACAGACATTCGGGCCGATGGTCAGGTTCGGCACGAAATGCCCGTCCATCACGTCGACATGCACCCAGTCGGCGCCCTCGGCCTCGATGGCGCGGCACTCGGCGCCGAGATTGGCGAAATCGGCCGACAGGATCGAGGGCGCGATCTTGATGCGGCGGTCGAAGCTGGAATAGGGCATGGCGGCCTCCTGCGGCTCGGGGTCGGCGCCTGCTTAGCGGAAGCCCTCCCGCCGGGGAAGGGGCGATCGGGCGCGCTGCCCGACCGCCGGACCGGCCCCCCTTGGGGGACCGGCGCTCGGCCTCAGGGCTTCAGCCGGCGGATCAGCGACGAGGTGTCCCACCGGCTGCCGCCCATGTCCTGCACCTCGCCATAGAACTGGTCGACCAGCGCGGTCACCGGCAGGCGCGCGCCGTTGCGCTTGGCCTCGTCCAGGCAGATGCCCAGATCCTTGCGCATCCAGTCGACCGCGAAGCCGAACTCGAACTTGCCGTCCAGCATCGTCTCGTAGCGGTTCGACATCTGCCACGACCCGGCCGCGCCCTTCGAGATCACGTCGACCACCGCGCGCCCGTCCAGCCCGGCCTGCTGGGCGAAGTTCAGCCCCTCGGCCAGGCCCTGCACCAGCCCCGCGATGCAGATCTGGTTGACCATCTTGGTGAGTTGCCCCGCCCCCGGCCCGCCCAGCAGGCGGCAGGCGCGGGCATAGGCCATGATCACCGGCTCGGCCCGGGCATAGGGCGCCTCGTCGCCACCGCACATCACGGTCAGGACGCCGTTCTCGGCGCCCGCCTGCCCTCCCGAGACCGGCGCATCGACAAAGCCCACGCCGCGCGCGGCCGCGGCCGCGTGCAACTCGCGCGCGACGTCCGCGCTCGCGGTGGTGTGGTCGACCAGAACCGCGCCCTTCGCCATGCCCGAGAGCGCGCCCTCGGCCCCCAGCACGACCGAGCGCAGGTCGGCATCGTTGCCGACGCAGACCATGACGAACTCGGCCCCCTCGGCTGCCTCGCGCGGGGTATGCACCCAGGCGCCGCCATGCTTGTCCGCCCAGGCCTTGGCCTTCGCCTGGGTGCGGTTGTAGACCGTCACCGCGTGCCCCTTGGCGGCCAGATGCCCCGCCATCGGAAAGCCCATCACGCCCAGTCCCAGAAAGCTCACTTTCGCCACTGTCTCTCTCCCTTGACCCCAGCGGGCCGTCCTGCCATCGGCTTGCAGTTGAACCGGCGCGACGCATCTGAAAGAAGGTTCGCGCGTGCGGGCGCAGGGTGGTCCGTGACCGGGGCCCCGTCAAGGGCAAGCGCCCCCGCGCGCGTCCCGGCAAGCGGGCGGCGCACGGACGGCGGCAGGCAGAGGGACATGCGGGCGGAATGAATGCGATCCTGCGATGGCTGCTGCGCGGGCTGGGGCTGGTCGCGGCGCTGGCTGCGCTGGGGGCGGCGCTGGGCGCCTATCTCGTCACGCGCTCGCTGCCCGACCCGGCGGCGACGATTACGCTCGCCGGGCTGGGCGCCCCGGTCAGCGTGATCCGCGACGCGAACGCCGTGCCGCACATCCGCGCGGACAGCGAGCGGGATGCCTTCTTCGCGCTCGGCGTCGTCCACGCGCAGGACCGGCTGTGGCAGATGGAGATCGCGCGCCGCGCCGCGCAGGGGCGGCTCTCGGCCACCCTGGGCGAGCGGACCGTGGCGCTCGACCGGCTGGTCAAGACGCTCGACATCTACGGCCATGCCCGGCGCGCGGTCGAGGAGCAGACGCCCGCGGCACAGGCTGCGCTCGCGGCCTATGCGGCGGGGGTGAATGCCTGGATCCGCCATGCCGATGCGGCGGCGCTGGGCCGCGGCGCGCCCGAATTCTTCCTGTTCGGCGAGGGCGGCATCGCGCCCTGGACCGAGGCCGATTCGCTCGCGATCGTCAAGATGATGGCGCTGCGCCTGTCGGCCGCGGCGCGATCCGAGGTGCGGCGCGGGCGCTTCCTGCTGAGCCTGCCGCCCGAGCGGGTGCGCGACATCCTGCCCGACTATCCCGGGCCCGCCACCACCACCCCCCCGCGCTTCGCCGATCTGTTCCCCGGCGCGCGCTTTGCCGGCGCCGTGGCCGCGCCGCCGGCCGACCCGCTGCTGACCGCGCTGGGGCCGGTGCAGCGGCCGGAAAGCGCCGGCGCCTCGAACGCCTGGGCGGTGGATGGCAGCCGGTCGGCCACCGGCAGCCCGCTGCTGGCCTCGGACCCCCACCTGTGGCTGTCGGCGCCGTCGCTGTGGTATCTGGCGGATGTGCAGGGCGGCGACCTCGCGGTGATCGGCGGCACCCTGCCCGGCACGCCGCTGGTGCTGATCGGGCGCAACCGCAGCCTCGGCTGGGGCCTGACGACGACCGCGGCGGATGACCAGGACCTGTTCATCGAGCGCGTGAACCCCGACGACCCGGGCTTCTACCTCACCCCCGACGGCTGGACGCCGTTCGCCACGCGGCGCGTGCGCATCGACGTCGCCGGCGGCGACCCGATCGTCGAGACGGTGCGCGAGACCCGCCACGGCCCGGTGCTGAGCCACGACATGCTGGGGGTCGACGCGATCACGCCCGAGGGCCATGTCGCGACGCTGCGCTGGACCGCGCTGGACGCGCCCGACCGCACGATGTCGGCGATGCTCGACCTGATGCGCGCCACCGACCCCGCGGCGGTCGAGACCGCGGCCGCCATGGCGCTGGCCCCGGCGCAGAACATCGTGTTCTCGGACGGGCGCGAGATCGGCATGGTGGTGGCGGGCGCCCTGCCGCTGCGGCGCGCCGACAGCCCCAGCCAGGGCCGGGTCCCCTCGCCCGGCTGGCTGGCCCAGACCGAATGGCAGGGCATCCGCCCCGCAGCGCAGAACCCGCGCGTGCGGACGCCCGAAACCGGCGCGGTCGCGAACGCCAACAACCGCCTGACCGATGCGGTCTTCCCGGACCATGTCGGGTTCGACTGGGACGCGCCCTACCGCATCCGCCGGCTCGAGAAGGAGCTGTCGGCGCGCGACTTCCATTCGCGCGACAGCTTCGTGGCGCTGCAGAACGATTCCGTGTCCGAGATGGCGCGCTCGGTGTTGCCGCTGATCGCGCGCGACCTGTGGTGGCGCGGCCAGGCCGAGCCCGAAACGCAGGCGGGCGAGCCCGCGCGCCGCGCCGCCGCCCTGCGCCTGCTCGCGGCCTGGAGCGGCGAGATGGACCGCCACGGGCCCGAACCGCTGATCTTCGCGGAATGGATGCGCCAGCTCACCCGGCGCCTCGCCGCGGACGAGCTGGGCCCCCTGTTCGCCGAGGTCGAGGGGCTGCGCCCGCTGTTCGTCGAGCGCGTGTTCCGCAACATCGAGGGCGCCGCCATCTGGTGCGACGTCGACAAGACGCCCGAGATCGAGACCTGCGCCGAGGTCGCGGCGCTGGCCTTCGACGACGCGATGGCGCGCCTGACCCGCGATTATGGCGGCAACATCGACGGCTGGCGCTGGGGCGCGGCGCATCTGGCCGAGCAGCGGCACACGCCGCTCGGCTTCCTCGGGCCGCTGGGGGTGCTGTTCTCGGTGACGCACGAAACCTCGGGCGGCGACTACACGCTGCTGCGCGGCCAGACCCCCGGCACCGGCGCCGAGCCCTTCGCCAATGTCCACGCGGCCGGGCTGCGGGTGGTCTACGACTTCGCCGATCTCGACCGCTCGGTGATGATCATCTCGACCGGGCAGAGCGGCCACCCGTTCTCGCGCCATTACGACGATCTGGGCGACCTGTGGGCGCGGGGCGACATGATCCCGATGTCGATGCGCGACGAGGATGCGCGCGCGGGCGGGCTGGGCACGATGACGCTGCGCCCGGGGGGCTGACGAAGGCCCGGCGTCGATGGCCGCGCGCACGCCACCGTTGTGCTGCACCGCGAAGGGTTTCGCGGGTGCGGCATGCCTCGACCGATCAAACCGGCCACTCCGCGCCAGCCCGGCCCGGTTGGCCGCCCGCCGGCGCCGAGCATGACGGATCGTTCAGTCCTGTTCAGTTCCGCTGTCGCCGATCGCCTCGCCCGCCACCACCATCGCGGCGCGCATCGGCATCGAAAAGATCATCGCCATGTTGGCGAATCCCTGCATCAACGCCGTCCCGTGGCTGTAGCTGAACGGATCCAGCCCCAGATCGTCCTGCCGGGTCTTACCCACCGGCACCGTCGGTCCACATGGCATTTTTTGTTCCTGCCCCGATTCGAAAACCACGCAGCATCACTCTACGCCGCTAAACCTTAGCTTAGTGTCATCGAACCGTTGCGTCGAGCAGGGTGAAACGCGGTTTCGCAATTTCCCGCCATTGTGCGGCAGCGAAACGACACTTCATTGCGCCGCCGCAAAGGCGGTCAGCCAAAAAGGTCGTGGCACAGCTCGAGCGCCTCGACCAGCCGGTCGACCTCGGCCCGGGTGTTGTAGAGCCCGAACGAGGCCCGGCAGGTCGCGCTCACCCCCAGATGCGCCATCAGCGGCTGGGCGCAATGATGCCCGGCCCGCACCGCAACGCCCTTGCGGTCGACCACCGTCGAGATGTCGTGCGGATGCGCCCCCCCCTGCATGGTGAACGAGAAGATCGCCCCCTTGCCGGCGGAATTGCCCTGCACCTGCAACCAGTTGATCCCGCCCAGCCGGGCGCGCGCATAGTCGCGCAAGTCGCGCTCATGCGCGGCGATGTCCGCCATCCCCAGGCCGGTGAGATAGTCGATCGCCGCGCCCAGGCCGATCTGCTGGACGATGCCCGGGGTTCCGGCCTCGAACTTCATCGGCCCGTCGGCGTAGCTGATCCGCTCGCGCGTCACCTCGCGGATCATGTCGCCGCCGCCCATGAAGGGGCGCATCTCGGCCTGCCGCGCGGCCCGCGCGAACAGCGCCCCCGAGGCCGAGGGGCCATACAGCTTGTGCCCGGTGATCGCGTAGAAATCGCAGCCGATCGCGGCCACGTCCACCGGCATGTGCACCGCCGCCTGGCTGCCGTCGATCACGCTGACGATGCCGCGCTCGCGCGCCGCGCGGCAGATGGTGGCGACATCGACCACCGTGCCCAGCACGTTCGACATGTGGGTGACCGCCACGATCTTCGTGCGCGGCCCGAAGGCGTCGATCACCGCCTGCGGGTCGAGGTCGCCGGCCGCATCCGTCTCGACCCATTTCAGCACCGCGCCGTGGCGCTCGCGCAGGAAATGCCAGGGCACGATGTTGGCGTGGTGCTCCATCACCGACAGCACGATCTCGTCGCCCGGCTCGATGCGCGGCTCGGCCCAGCCATAGGACACCAGGTTCAGCCCCATGGTCGAGCCGGTGGTGAAGATGATCTCGTCCTCGCCCGCCCCCAGAAAGCGCGCGATCTTGCCGCGCACCGCCTCGTAATTCTCGGTCGCGAGGGTCGAGAGGTAATGCAGGCCGCGGTGGACGTTGGCATATTCCTGCGCATAGGCGCGCGTCACCGCCTCGATCACCGCGCGCGGCTTCTGCGCCGAGGCGCCGTTGTCGAGATAGACCAGATCGACCCCGTTCACCTTGCGCGACAGGATCGGAAAGTCCTCGCGGACCCGCTCGACATCATACATCAGGATGCCTCCGCCAGCCTCAGGGGGCCGGGACCATGCTCATGAGAAGGGCCGACACCAGGAACGAGATGCCAAGCATCACCCCCAGCACGCCCCAGGGATTGCGGAACCCGTGCAGCACCGCGGTGTAGACCGCCAGGACCCACAGCCAGAACGACCCGGTCACGACCAGCAGCACCAGAACGACAGGCGATACCGGCTGCCCGGCCGCGATCTGTGCCATGCCGAACAGGAAGACGGGCGACAGCAGCGTCGTCACCAGCGTGTGCCAGGCGACGATCACGAAGGCCTGCTTGCGCGACCCGGTGCCGCCGAAGATGCGCCCCGCGCCGAACACCATCAGCGACAGCACGCCGATCACCATCGCCTGGATGATGATGTTCAGCAGGTGCAGGGTGACCGGCACCTGCTCGACCCCTTCGGGCAGGTTGCGCGCGCCCGGCAGCAGGATCTGGATGATGGCCTGCACTGCATAGGCCAGCACCACGAACAGCATGGCGGTGTCCACGCCATGATTGGCGGCCAGGATCCGGCGCGCCGAGGCGGCCGGTTGAAACAGACCCTCGATCATCCGGGCCAGAAGGTCCCGGATCACGCGGCCACCTGCACGACGTCAGCGTCCGAAATTGGCGTAGACATAGATCCCCAGAACAAGCAGCAGGACGGTCAGGCACGAGAACGCGATGAACACCGGCGAGGTATTGCGGAACCGATGCGCCTCGGCCACCGAGGCCGACACGAAGAACACGAAGAACACCATCCCGATCAGATGGGCCGGCAGCGTGACCACCGGCTCGGCCAGGATCGGCGCATATGGCTCGAGATGCGCGAAGGCCGCAACCACCAGCGCCCCCAGAACCCCGATCGGCGCCGCGACCAGCGACGCCCAGAACACCCCCGTCCGCGTGTCGCGCCAACTGCCCTGCCCGCCGAACATCCGGCAGACGAAGGCCACCGCACCCGAGAACAGATAGAGCGTGAGCGTCCGCAGGAACAGGGCCCCGACCAGCCAGATGCCGATTTCCAGCGGAAGTTTTTCCGAGGCCCCCGATCCGGGCGAGATCACCAGCGACACGCCGCGGTTCAGGAAGAAGATCACGTCCGACATCAGCACGAAGAACAGCAGCCGCGCCTCGCTGGGGTTCTCGCCGATCAACTCGCGCGTCGCCGCGCGCATGTCGGAATAGCTCAGCAGCATGCGCTGCCACAGCGACATGCCGATATAGGTCTCGTCGTCGCCCCGGATATCCGACAGCCGCACATCCGGCAGATCCGACACGAATGTGCCGTCCAGCCTGCGTTCGCCCACCACCATGGCCGTATTCCTCCCTCGCTCCCCAGTCGGGTGCCACGTCCGGGCACGCACGCGGATACAGCGCGGGCATGTCAGCCGACACCCGCAAGACGGATCGCGATCACCACCCCCAAGACCGCGACGCTCACGCCAAGGAACACAAGCCAAGCACGCCGGAACCCATGCGCCTCGGCCAGACAGGCCGAGAGTGCGACCGCAAGGGCCATCGGCGCAAGACTTTGCAGCACGGCCCCCGCCGCTCCCGCGCCCATCGGGCCCAATCGGTCGGCGAGTGTGGCGGCAAAACCCACCGGCGCCGCGACCAGCGACGCCCAGAACACCGCCGCGCGGGTCTCGCGCCAGTCGCCCCGCCCGCCCGCCGCCCGCGCGCCCAGCCCCGCCAGCGCCGCAAGGCCATACAGGAACAGCGTGCGGAACAGCAGCGCGCCGACGAAGGCGGCGGCGACCCGGGCGGTCAGCTCGTCCGGCGCGATCGCGGCGGTCGCCGGGTCCAGCCACATGCCGGCAACCGTCGCGAGGAAGGTGATCAGGCCCGAGACCATCGCCAGCGCCAGCAGCCGCCCCTCGCTTGGCGCCTCGTCCAGCAGCGCCCGCATCGAGCCGCGCATGTCGGCCCAGAACACCAGCACGCGGGTGGCGAGCGCCTGCCCGGTCGTTGCCGCCTCGTCAGTCATTGTCTCGCGCCGATCCCATCTCCGCCACCCTGCGCGCGGCGCGCGCCCCGCGTCGGTCAGGCGCGGTCCGCCATCCAGTCCGCCACCAGCGCGCGCATCCGCGCCTGCAAGCCCGCATCCGCGATCTCGGCCACCGCCTCGTCGACGAACGCCTCGACCAGCATCGCCTCGGCGGCCCTGCGCGGCACCCCGCGCGAGCGCAGGTAGAACAGCGCCGCGGCATCCAGCGCCCCGGTGGTCGAGCCGTGGCTGCATTTCACATCATCGGCATAGATTTCCAGTTCGGGCTTGGCCAGGAACTGCGCTCCCTCGTCCAGCAGCACCGACTGGCTGATCTGATAGCCATCGGTCTTCTGCGCCGCCTGCCGCACGAAGATCTTGCCCTGGAAGATGCCGCGCGAGGCGCCCGCCAGCACGTTCTTGAACACCTGCCGGCTCTCGCCATGCTCGGCCGAATGGGTCACGAACACGGTGTTGTCGAGATGCGCCTTGCCCTGTCCCAGCACCGCCCCGGCGATGTGGCCCGAGGCATGGTCGCCCGCCAGGTCCAGCACCACCTCGTTGCGCGTGAGGCTGCCATCGGCGGTCAGGGTGAAGGTCTTGAACTCGGCCCCCGCGCCGATCCGGGCGAACAGATGCGTCGCCGCCGGCGCGCGCTCGCCGATCTGCACGCGGATGTGGTGGAAGCGGCCGCCATCGGCGACATCGACCTCCATCACGCTGTTGGTCGGCACCCCGGCCTCGAGCACGGTCAGCGACGCCCCCGCCTCGACCCGGACGACATGGCGGATCAGGCTCGCGCCCTCACCGATCTGGTCGTGCGCGATCAGCACCGGCAGCGCGACCGGGCCATGCGCCTGCATCGCCAGCCCCTCGGTCGCGGCGGCGGTGTTGAGGATCGCGAGCGGCCGGCGCACCTTTTCCTGTCCCGCCGCTTCCAGCCGACCGAACACCTCGCGCGCGATGCTGATGTCGTGGCGCAGCACATCGCCGAGCGGCGCGATCGCCAGCCCCGCCTGCGCCATGGCATCCGACAGATCCGCCCGCAGCCGGCCGTTCACGAACCGCACCACCAGCGCGTCGATCCCCGCAAAGGCAGCCGCG
>JAVVFE010000058.1:0-11460 GCA_032251175.1 Thermohalobaculum sp. | reverse complement strand
GTCGCGGGTGGCGGTGGCGTCCAGCGCCACCGTCGAGAAGCGCCCGGCATCGAGCGCCGCGCGCACCGTGGCCGAGACGCACATATGCGTCATGAAACCCGCGACGATCAGCGGCTTGCCCGGATGGGCGGCGAGGGCATCCGACAGCGTGGTGCTGGCGAAGGAATTGGGCAGGCCCTTGTCGACCACCAACTCGCCCGGCGTGGGGGCAACCGAAGGATGGATCTGCCCGCGCGGCGCGTCGGGGTCGAAGGCGCCCCCGGCGCGGCCCTTGTGGCGGACATGGATGACCGGCGTGCCGGCCGCGCGGGCGCGGGACAGCAGGGTGGCCGCCTGCCCCGCCGCCGCCTCGACCCCCGAAAGCCGCAGCGGCCCGTCGAAATACTCGTTCTGGATGTCGATCAGCACCAGCACGCCGTCCGCGAGGCGGGCGGGCTTTGGCTCGGCGCCGGCGAGTTGCAGCAGGGTCTTGGCCATCGGGGTCACTCCGCGAATTTCTCGTTCAACTGGCGCCAAAGGTAGCCGCGCCCGTCGGGGTAGACGGCGACGTAGAGGTCGAAGCCCTCGGGCCGGTCCGACTCGAGCCGGTAGGCCACCGCCCGCCCGGCGGCGAGGTCGGTGGCGATCGCCTCGGCGTCGAAGCAGTCGAACCAGAACGGGGCGACGAGGGGCTCGGGCCGCGCCGCCACCGGCGCGTCGGCCAGCATCATTGGGTCGACGGTGAAGCAGCCGCGCAGCTTGAGCGGCGAGGTGGCGGCGTCGATGCCGGTGTAGCTGGCGATGGGCACCACGCGGTCGCCGACCTCCAGCGCGCCGACGCCGTCGGTGCGCTCGTAGAAGGCGTAGTTCTGCGCATAGAACAGCGCCGCGCCGAACAAGGCGGCGAAGGCGACGAGGCCGCCCGCGATCCAGCGCCCGGGGACCCTCACAGCAAACGCCCTCGCGTCTGGCAATATGGACAGTCGCAAAGCGTTCCGGGGGCTTTCTTGTGCAAGAGCCCATGCACGACGCCACCCTCGGCATCGAAGGCATCGTCGATCACATTAAAGAACTCGGAATCGCCGCTCTCAAATTTCCGTCTGAGAGCATATGCAACCATGTCGGCGAACTGAATGCCGCGGGTCACCTGAGAATCGACGAAGAACGGCACGTCAGCCAGATTTCGCAGGACGCCCCATCGATGACCAGCATCGCGAAACTCAGCCGCGAGCGCTTGCAGGCGGCTTTCACTCTTGTGTTTGTCGAGGATCAATAAGCCTCTCTGGGCATTGCCGCCCAAGAATTGGCGGCGAAGGAAGTGGTCAAAGCGCCTGCATATCTCCTCGAACGCGAGTTCAACCGGATCCTCTGGATAGGCGCTTGCCTTGTCTATTACGGCGCCGAACAGGCATGTGTCATTGCTTAGCGAGCGAAATGCCGCCAGCCCCTGGCGCAATACGCCTCGACGGGCTTCGACGTTCCCGTACTGTCGCCAGAACGAACCCTTCCTGCCTGCCAGGATCTCGGATGCGTGAAACTCCAGCTTTGCCGGCTCAACATGTCCCAGCCGCGCAGCGAGATCATCGAGGTTTCTCGAGAGCCAATGGACTTGACGCTCGAAAATGCACACACCGGCCAGGACGAAATACCTTTCGTCGCGATTCCCCGGTGAGCCAGAGTCGTCCAGATAGAGGAGATACATCAGAATAATCGCGGCTGAGTGGAAACCATGTTCCAGCGGACCGCTTGGGCAGCCCTCTCAACCGCGCCCTTGTTATGTAGGACGTCCATGTGCACCTCGTCAAGCTGCCGCATCAGGCGGCCGCCCCGGCGTCGGTCTGCACGAAGGCGTCGGCGCACATCCTGGCCAGTGCGCGGACGCGGGCGATGTAGGCCTGGCGCTCGGTCGGCGAGATCACGCCGCGGGCGTCGAGCAGGTTGAAGAGGTGGCTGGCCTTGATGCACTGGTCATAGGCCGGATGCGCCATGACGATGCGCTTGCCGGTCTTGGGGTCGATGGCGGGGTTGAGTTCGGGGTCGAGCAGGCGGGCGCATTCGGCCTCGGCATCCTCGAAATGGCGCAGCAGCATGCCCACCTCGGCCGCGTCGAAGTTGTGGCGGGAGTATTCCTCCTCGGTCTGGCGGAAGATGTCGCCATAGGTGAGGGGGATGGGCGCCGAGGGGTCGTTGAACGGCATCTCCATCACATGGTCGATGCCCAGCACATACATCGCGAGGCGTTCCAGCCCGTAGGTGAGTTCCCCCGCCACTGGGCGGCAGTCGTGCCCGCCGACCTGCTGGAAATAGGTGAACTGGCTCACCTCCATGCCGTCGCACCAGACCTCCCAGCCCAGCCCCCAGGCGCCCAGCGTCGGGCTCTCCCAGTCGTCCTCGACAAAGCGGATGTCGTGCAGCCCCATGTCGATGCCGATGGCCCGGAGGCTGCCGAGATAGAGGTCCTGCAAATCGGGCGGCGAGGGTTTGATCAGCACCTGATACTGGTAGTAGTGCTGGAGGCGGTTGGGGTTCTCGCCATAGCGCCCGTCGGTGGGCCGGCGCGAGGGCTGGACATAGGCGGCAGCCCAGGGCCGCGGCCCCAGCGCGCGCAGCGTGGTGGCGGGGTGGAAGGTGCCGGCGCCGACCTCGAGATCGTAGGGCTGAAGGATCGCGCAGCCCTGCCGGCCCCAGTAGGCGGCAAGGCGCAGCAGGATCTCCTGGAACGATCTGGGCTGGTCGGGCATCGGTTCATCCTCGTCACGGCGCCGCCGATGTCCTAGTCTGGGGATCGCGCCCGGGTCAATGGCGCCAAAGCGCCTCGACAGGGCCCCGCGCCGGCGCGCGCTGGCCGGGAGAGGGGCGTGGGCGGGCAATTTCATTTGACCGATCGTTCCACACATGGCACAACACAGCATGCCCTGGGAGAAGAAATACGACGAATCGGACGTGCTCGACCGCGCGGTCGGGGCGTTTTGGGAGCATGGGTTCGAGGCAACGTCGATCAGCACGCTGGTCAAGGCCACGGGGCTGAACCGCGGCTCGCTCTATGCCGCCTTCGGCGACAAGCGCGGGCTGTTCCTGCGGGCGCTGGACCATTACGACCTGACCCGCAAGCAGCATTTCCTGAACGCGTTGCTGGCGGATCAGGCGCCGCGCGAGGCGATCCGCGCGCTGTTCCGCAGCGTGGCGGAAGGCAGCCTCGAGGACAAGGACCGGCGCGGCTGCCTGCTGGTCAACACCGCGCTGGAGCTTGCGCCTTACGACCCCGAGATCGAGCGCATCGTCGCCGACCGGCTGGGCGAGGTCGAGGCCTTCCTGCTCGACCGGCTTCAGGCGGCGCAGACCGCCGGCACGGTTCGCCCCGATCTCGACGCCGAGAACGCCGCCCGGCTGCTGCTGTCGCTGTTCATCGGGCTGCGCGTGATCACCCGCTCCTACCCGCGCGCCAAGGTCGTCGACGCGATCCTGGACCAGGTCGACGCGATCCTGGGCTGAAAATCCTGGGCTGAAAATTTTTTTGGGCAGTTTGGAACGATTGGTCAAACCGAGGAGATGAGATCCATGACCGTATCCTATGTCGAGCGCGACCAGGCCGATGCGGCGACGCTGGCCTTCTACGACAAGGCCGAGGACCGCTTCAAAGCCTTGCTGAACATCTTCAAGGTGTTCGGCCACCACCCCGAATACGGCGCCGTGTTCACCGACCTGGTGATGGCGATCCTGAAGGATGGCGAGATCGACTGGCTGACCAAGGAGCTGCTGATCCTCAAGGCCACCCAGCGCAACGACTGCAAGTATTGCGTGATCCAGCACGAGCGGCTGAGCGGCATGCTGGGCATGGCGCCCGAGAAGATCGCCGATCTCGACGGCGAGAAATACCGCACCAGCCCGCATTTCTCGGAGGCCGAGCGGGCGCTGCTGGACTTCTGCGTGCAGATCGGCGTGGACGCGAACCGGGTGTCGAAGGACCTGTGGGACCGGCTGCACGCGCACTGGACCGAGGCGCAGATCGTCGACGCGGCCTTCGTCATCACCACCTACATCATGGTCTCGAAATTCGGCGACGCGCTGGGGGTGGAGCTCGAACCGATGTTCGACGGCGTCGCGCCGACGCTGACCATCCACCACTGAGGCACAGGCCCGGGCACCGCGGCCCCCGCGCATGGCGGGGGCCGCGGCCGGACACGGGAGGCGATACCATGCAGATCGAGATCTTCACCGGCCCCGGCTGCGGCTATTGCGAGGCGGCCAAGGCGCTGCTGCGCGACCGCGGCCTGAGCTATGCCGAGCGCGACGTGAGCGACCCCGCAACGCTGGCCGAGATGCGCGCCCGCCTGCCGCGCAGCCGGTCGATCCCGCAGGTCTTCGTCGATGGCACCCATGTCGGGGGCTATGACGACCTGCGCCTGATGGCCGATCGCGGCGCGCTGCCCGGGGCCGGCGGCGGCGGCGCGTGACCGGGTGCGCCGCGCGTCTGGACAGGCGGGCGGCGCGGCCATAAACCCTAGCGTCATGGTCGGAGATACCCCCACCCTCGTCCGTCCGCTGGGACCGGACGGCTGGACGCTCGGCAGCCTGGTGCTGGCGGCGCTGCTGTTGATGCCGCTGGTCGCGGTCGGCTGGATGGCGGTGTTCCCGACCGAGAACATCTGGCCGCATCTGGTGCGCTATGCGCTGCCGCTGTATCTGTCGAACACGCTGATCCTGATGGGGCTGGTCGGCGTCGGCGCCGCCTGCATCGGCACGGGCGCGGCCTGGCTGGTGGTGATGACCGAGTTTCCCGGGCGCCGCGCGCTGGAATGGGCCCTGCTCGCGCCGCTCGCCATGCCCGCCTATATCGGCGCCTATGCACTGGTCGACATGCTGGAATATGCCGGACCGGTGCAGACCGGCCTGCGCGCGCTGTTCGGCTGGAGTTCGGCGCGCGACTACTGGTTCCCCGAGATCCGCTCGCTGGGCTCGGCGGTGTTCGTGCTGACCATCACGCTTTATCCTTACGTCTACCTGCTGGCGCGCGCGGCGTTCCGCGAGCAGTCGGTCTGCGTGCTCGAGGTCGGCCGGTCGCTGGGCTGCGGGCCGTGGGGCGTGTTCTTCCGTGTGGGCCTGCCGCTGGCGCGCCCGGCGGTGGCGGCCGGCACCGCGATCGTGGCGATGGAGACGCTGAACGATTTCGGCGCGGTCGACTATTTCGGCGTGCCGACGCTGACGCGGGGGATCTTCTCGATCTGGCTCGACACCTTCAACGCCGGGGGTGCGGCACAGATTGCCTGCGTCATGCTGGTGTTCGTGCTGGCGTTGCTGGCGGTCGAGAAGATCTCGCGCCGCGGGCGCAAGTTCTTCCACACCTCGCGCCGCTACCGGCCGATCCGGCGGGCCGACCCGGGGCCGGTGTGGCGCTGGGTGGCGTTCGGGCTGTGCCTCGTGCCGGTGCTGATGGGGTTCGCAGCCCCCGCCGCCATCGTGGGCTGGCATGCGATCGACCACCTGGGCCAGTGGCTGAGCCCCGCGTTCTGGCGGGCGCTGTGGCACACCGCGGCGCTGGCGGGGGTGGCGGCGGCGCTGTCCTGCGTGATCGGGGTGTTCCTGGTCTATGGCGCGCGGGCCTCGCGGCTGTCGGCGCCGCGCTGGCTCGCGCAGGCCACGGCGCTGGGCTATGCCGTGCCGGGGGCGGTGCTGGCGGTGGGCGTGCTGATCCCGTTCGCCGCGTTCGACAACATCGTGGCCGATTTCACGGCGGCGCGGCTGGGCTTCGATCCGGGGCTGATTCTCACCGGCTCGGCCGCGGCGGTGGTGTTCGCCTATGTCGTGCGCTTTTCGGCCATCGCCCATGGCGCGATCGATTCGGCGTTCGGGCGGGTGACGCCGTCGATGGAACTGGTCTCGCGCACGCTGGGCGAAAGCCGGGGCGGCACGCTGCACCGCGTGCACCTGCCGCTGATCCGCGGCTCGGTGCTGACGGCGGCGCTGCTGATCTTCGTCGACGCGGTCAAGGAGCTGCCGGCGACGCTGATCCTGCGCCCCTTCAACTTCGAGACGCTGGCCACCACGGTCTATGGCGCGGCCTCGCTGGAGCAGCTCGACCAGGCGGGGCCGGCGGCGCTGGCGATCGTTGCGGTCGGCCTGCTGCCGGTCGCGCTGATCGCCCGCACGATGGACCGCAGCCGGCCGGGCGAGGCGCTGGCGCCCTGAGGCCCGGCGCCCCCGGGCCGGGTTCAGTTCAGGTAGTAGGTGTTCTTGCCGGCGTAGTAGCCATAGCCATAGCCGTAGCGCGCATAGGAATACTGCGCCTCGCGTTTGCGGTCGACCAGGGTGACGACCGTGCCGGCGACCGCGATGCCGAGGTCGCGCAGCGTCTGCAACCCCTCGGCCGCGGTCTCGCGCGGGGTGTGATCCCAGCGCACGGCATAGACCGCGACATCGGCATGGCGCCCCACCACGCCCGCGTCCGAGACCAGCAGCGTCGGCGGCGTGTCGAGCAGCACGAGGTCATAGCGCGCCCGCAGCGTCTCGATCAGCGCGGCGAACCGCTGCGACGACAGGATGTCGGCGGACTGCCCGGCCGACCGGATCGCCGGCAGGATGTGCAGGCCGGTCGCCTCGTCCACCCGGATGGTGTCCTCGAGCGTGGCCGAGCCGTCGAGCACCGAGATCAGGTCGGCCCCGTCGGCGATGCCGAAGGTGGAATGCAGCGTCGGGCGGCGGATGTCGCAGTCGACGATCACCGCGCGCTTGCCCATCTGGAAGCTCATATGCGCGAGCAGCAGGCAGGTGGTCGACTTGCCCTCGCTGGGCACCGAGGAGGTCACCATCACCACCTTCGGCGGATTGTCGATCCGCGACAGGAACAGCGCCGTGCGCAGGTTGCGGATCGCCTCGGCCAGCGCCGAATTGGGCTTCTCGCGCACATAGTTCAGCACCGACAGCCGGCGCTTGCGGCGGCCCGAGCTGGGAATGCTCGCCAGAACCGGCAGGCCGGTCCGGGCCTCGACCTCGGACACCGAGCGGAAGGTGTTGGCCAGCATCTCGAGCATCAGCACGAGCCCGAAGCCAAGCACGAGCCCGCCCGCCGCCGCCAGCCCCAGCACCTTCTTGCGGTTGGGCGAGGACGGCCCGAACGGCGGCTTGGCGCTCGACAGCACCCGGGCATCGGCGGTCTGGAGGCTTTCCTGTTCCGAGGTTTCCTTGAAGCGTTGCAGGAAATTCTCGTAGATCAGCCGGTTCGCCTCGGCCTCGCGCACCAGTTGGCGAAGCTGCACGGAATTCTGCGACAGGCCCGAATACTTCTGTTCCAGTTCGGCCAGGCTTTCGCCCAGCGCCCGCTCGCGCGCGTGGGCGACCTCGACATCGTTGCCCAGGCCGTCGATGATCTTGCGCACCTCGGACGTGATGGCGCTGTTCACGTCGCGGATCTCGGCGCGGACGTTGATCATGTTCGGGTGGCGATCGCCATAGCGGGTGGCAAGCTCGGCCTCGCGCCGGGCGAGTTCGGCGCGCTGCTGGCGCAGGGTCAGGATCAGCGGCGACGACACCACATCGGCGGCGGCGCTGAAGCCGTCGGTCTTCAGCCGCTCCTCGACCCGCGAGAAGCGGGCCTGGGCCTCGGCCCGCGAGGCGCGCGCCGAGATCAGCTCGGTGTTGAGCTGGGTGAGCTGCGCCTGCGTGGCGGTGATGCCCTGCCCCTCGTCCAGCGACTGCTCGGCCTTGAAGCCCTCGACCGCCGCCTCGGACTCCGAGACGCGGTCCTTCAGCTCGGTCAGACGCTCGCTCAGCCAGGCGCTGGCGCGGCTGGTGGCGGCGAATTTCGCCTCGAGCTGATCGACGATGTACTGGTCGGCGATGGTGTTGGCGATCAGCGCCGCCTTGCGCGGATCGCCGCTGGTGATCGAGATGGTGATGATCACCGACCCCGGTTGCGCGCCGACCGAAAGGCGGCCCTGGAGCGAGGCGACCAGCCCGTTGCGCAGATTCTCGGCCGCCAGCATGGGGTCGGCCACGCCCTCGCGCCGGGGCTCGACCAGGCCCCATTCGCCCAGGATGCCATCGGCCAGCGCCGCGCGCAGGTCCGCCTTCCATTGCGACAGGGCCGAGGGCGGCCGCAGCGCCCAGTTGAATTCGGGGTCGCGGTCGAGCCGCAGCTTTTCGACCACCCGCTCGAGCAACTGGAACGAGGTGATGATCCCGAACTCGTTCTGCAACTGGCGCTGCGCCACGACGCCCGACATCTCGGCCACCACGGCGTCGATGTTGACCACCCGTTCCTCGCGCGTGCCGAACATCACCTGCGCGGTGGCGGTATACATCGGCACCTGCTGGCGCAGATAGGCGTATCCCAGCCCCATCACCGCGACGAAGCTGAGGATCAGCACCCATTTGCGGCGCCAGACCGTCAGCAGCAGCGCGCGCAGGTCGACCGGGCGCGGGCCGGTCGCCTCGTCGTCGCCCCAGCCGGATGCGGAGCGCGCCGGACGCCGGTCGCCGGGCTGCGGTGCGTTCATGTCGGATCGGCCCCCGTTTCCGCGCTCAGCGCACCAGCCAGCGGACGCGCTCGTCGACGCCGAACACCTGATGGCAGTTGAGGCTGTTCCAGACGGCGGCCAGATCCTGCAGGTCCTGCGTCGCCCATTTGTCGCTGATGGTGTCGTCCATCCGCTCGATCAGCGTCTTGCAGTAGCGGGCGATCGAGCGGGCGGCGGCCTCGGCCTCCTCCTGCGTCACCTCGGGCGTCCGGTCCTGCGCCGCAAGCGGCAGCGGGGCGAGCAGGGCGCCGATCATGCCGAAGACCACGATACTCTGAGCGAATCGCACGGTTCAAACTCCCAATCACACGAACATCCTAACGCGGGCGCGATTCTAATGCACCGGGTTCGGCGGGTCGATGGCCCGGGCCGATGCGGGCGGACGATGGCGGGCCACTGTGGCATCTCGATGGCAGCGGCCCGGGGCGCGCGCGCGGCCGCCGGGGCACTGCCTCATCCCGGCCGGAAATCGGCCTCGTCGATCTTTTCGGGCGGCAGCACCCGCGGCCGCAGCCGGGCGCGTTCCAGCTTGCGCGCCGCCGTCGCCGCCGCGCGCCGGTCGGGGGCGGCAAGGATGGCGTGGAAACCCGGCCGCCCGGCGCGGACCATGACCCGGCCGCCGAGCCCGGCGCCGGCCTTGCCGGCCCGGGCGAGCGCGGCCGCGGCCTCGGCCCGGGTGCGGTAGTCGCCCAGGCTCACCGCCCAGCCGTCGGGCGTGCCGCCGCACTGGCCGGACGGCAGCACCACCGGGGGGGCCGAGGCCGCCTTCGGCGCCGCGCCGCTGGTCCGCCCGGCCGAGAGCGCCGCCAGCGCCACCGCCCGCTCGCCGGCCGAGCGGTTGGCCAGCGCCACCAGCGCAAGCCGCCGACCGCCGCGCTCGACCAGCGTGGCGCCGGTGAAGCCGCCGTCGCAGGTGAAGCCGGTCTTGCCCAGCACCGCGCCGGCCGGGGAGGCCACCGCCGCGTTGCGCGGCGCGTGGACCTCGCCCCGCCAGCGCAGCGGCGCGCGGAACAGCGGGCGCAGGCGCGCGCCATGCGCATCGTCGAGCGCGATGATCAGCCGGGCGATGTCGGCCGCGGTGGTGACATGGCCGCGGTCGGGCAGGCCCGTGGCATTGCGGAACCGGGTCGAGGTCATGCCCAGGCGCGCCGCCGTCTCGGTCATGCGCCGGGCGAAGGCCTCTTCCGATCCGGCGACGGCCTCGGCGATCACCCGGGCGGCATCGTTCGACGACAGGATCAGTGCCGCATGCACCGCGGTCGAGAGCGGGATCTCCTGGCCCGCCACAAGGCCCAGCCGCACCGGCGGGGCAGCGGCGGCATGGGCCGACACCCGGACCGAGGCCGCCCAGTCCAGCCGGCCCGCCGCGACCGCGTCGAGCGCGAGATAGATGGTCATCAGCTTGGTGATCGAGGCGGGAAACCGCAGGTCGTCGGGCGCCTGGCTCGCAAGGCGGGTCTGGCCGTCGGCATCGAGCGCGATCTGCCCCGCCGCGCCCGGCCCCGCCAGCGCCGCCGCGACCACCAGCCCGGCCGCGAGCCGGGCGAACGAGGCCCGGGCGATGCAGGCGCGGGCCGTCATCCGCCCGTCCTCGCGCCGAGCACCGGCGCCGACGGCCCGACCCGCTCGCGCCCCAGCCGGCGGGCCAGGCGCGACAGCGTGGCAAAGCGGGCGTCCTCGCGTATCAGCGCGGCGAAACCCTCGGGGTTGCTGGATTGCGCGCGCAGCACGTCGCCCAGCAGGCGGGTGCGTTGCGCGGCGGTCAGTTCCGGCCACCAGCGCGACTCGAGCGATGCGCGCATGAAGGCGAGGCTGCGCGCGCGCGGCGCCCAGCGCCACGACTGCTCGATGGCATCGCGGGCGGCCTGATGCTCGCCCAGGACATGATGGCTCCAGGCCAGCGCGACCCAGGCGAAGGCGTTGGCCGGTCCCTCGGCCAGGGCGATGCGGGCGTGCGCGCCGGCGGTGCGGGCGGCGTCGGCGCGCGCCGCGGCATCGCCGTCGCGGGCGGCCGCGAGCCAGGACCAGGCGAGCGCGAGGCGGTATTCCTTGACCTCGAACAGCGCGTTCGGCCCGCCGGCCCGCCAGCGTGCCGATGGGGCGCCGGCGCCGTCGGGGCCGCTTGCGGCCTGCGGCGGCAGCGCGGCGCGGGCCGCGGGCGAAAAGGCCGGGCTGACAAGGGGCGCAGACCAAAGCGCAAGCCCGCCCAGGGCCAGCATGCCAAGCTGCATCCCCGCCATGACCAGACGCCAGATCACACGCACGCCTCCGCACCGACTCGCGGCCGCACCGGTGCGGCCGCGGGGACGGAGTCTTTGCGCATCGCCGCCGGAACGCAACCGATAGTTGCCGGGCTGCCGGGCTGGGCGCGGGGTGGCGCCTTCTCCCCTCCGGGCGAACCGGAAGGGGAGGACGGGCGTCTTGCCGCATCGCGATCCCGGGCCGGAAAGACGGTGTCCGCTTTTCCCGAGATCGCTTTACCGGCCGACGGCAGCAACCTGCATCGGGCCGCCATCGGGCGCGCCGGCGACCACCGGGGCCGCGGCACCCGTGACGGTGACCCAGCGCATCGGCTCGGCGGCGGACTGGCGGATGACGAAGTCGTAGTCGCTGTCCTCCCACGACAGGATGCTGTCGCGCAGGTTGTCGAGCACGAAGTCGCCACGGTCGGTGCGCAGGATCAGCACGGCGTGATAGCCGCGGCGCCAGCTTCGGACCACGGCATAGAGCAGTTGATCCGCCCGCCAGCGCCCGGTGGCCAGCAGCGCCAGCTTCTTGGCGATGATGTAGTCCTCGCAGTCGCCGATCCCGTCGGCCCGCCCGTCGGCCCAGTGGTCCGAGACGCCGTAGATGTCGATGTCGTCGCGCGGCCGGATCCGCTGGTTGAGCGCGAGGTTGAGCGCGCGCACGCGGCGCCAGTCCTCGGCATCGAGCACGGCCGGCATGGCGCGGGCCTCGGGGTTCCGGC
>JAVVFE010000057.1:3587-11538 GCA_032251175.1 Thermohalobaculum sp. | reverse complement strand
TATCGCGACCGCCATGCCATGAGTCAGCCAAGAATGTTAAATGGACACTCCATCGGTTCGACCGCTGCCGCGACCCCGATTTCTGATCGGCGCGCAAGGCCGAGGGGTCGGCGATGCCGAGTGCGCCGAAGGCCGCCGCGAGCAACTGGAAGCGAAGCACGTCCTCGGTGCGCGTCTCGATCATGATCCGGCGGATGGCGTCGTCATGGGCCGGACCGAGAAGCGCGAAGGGCGCGATCAGCGCGCCGACGCTGACGCCGGTGACGAGTTCGAACTCCGGCCGGTCGCCCGCTTGCGCCCGGCCCGCGAGGATGCCGGCGGCAAAGGCGCCGTCAGGCCCGGGTTGACCGCCGAGATCGTCAGCGCGCGTTCCTGCTGGTGGCGGCGCGCGACCCAGGGCTGAAGCTCGCCCCCAAGATCGGCAACCTGCAGCAGCGGCACCACAACACCCGAGGCAGACAGCACGGTGGCACCGGCAAGGTCATCTATGCTCGCGCGATCCTCGGGCCGGGCGCGCAGGACGACCGGGATCGAGAGATCGCCCTCGCGGTGGTCGGTGACCTGGGTCCCGTCGAACTTGGTCTGAAGCATGCGCGCGACGGCCGAGGGCGCAAGCTCGCCGCGCCGCGCGCGGGCCTGATCGATCAGCACGTTGAGTTGCAGGACCGGGCTGGCCCAGTCGCTGCGGATCTCGCGCGTGCCCTCGATCGCGGCAAAGGCCGCCTCGACCGCGCGCCCGGCCTGGAGCAGCGCATCGATGTCGTCGCCCTTGATCCGGATCTGCACGGTTCCGGGCGGATCGCTGCCGAGGAACAGCCACTCGGTCCAGCCGCGCGCCGCGGACAATTGCGCGGCCATCCAGGCCTCGGCCCGGGCGCGGACCGGGGCGACGTCCTCGGGCCCGGCGCGGATGCCGAGGAACAAGATCACGACGCCCAGCACGGTCGCGATGGTCTGCAGCAGGTTCTCGGTCGCCTGGGCGACCGAGGCGGCCACGATCGGCGGCTGGTGCGTCACCAGATCGAGCGACAGCCCGAGGGGCAGTTCGCCCCGGATCTCGGCGAGCCGCTCCTGCAGCGCGGCATCAAAGGTCTGGATCGCCTCGCCCTCGGCCATCGAGACGCCGAGCGTGACCGCCGGCCGGCCGTCGAAGAAGACCGGCTTTCGCACGGGGTCGACATTGCCCCGCACCAACCGGGCCAGGTTGCGGACATAGAGGATCTCGCCCGTGGGCGTGGCGATCGGAACGTCGCCCACGCGCTCCCAGTCCTCGAAGACGCCGCTGGTGGCGAGCGCATAGCGAAAACCCTGTTCGGTCTCGAACGCCCCGGGATGTCCGGAATCTCGAGAAAGCGCCAGATCCAGACGAGACCGATGCCAATCCAGTAGCCGCTTGCCGCCGAAATGCCCGCGACCAGCCCCTGGATCAGCGGACTCCTCGGAATCAGGGACGACGCCAGAGACGCCGTTAAGAAGCCGTTAAGAAAAGGGCCGCACCAGCGATGCCGACGCACGAGAACCCCGTCACATATCGGGTCAAACCAATGGGCATCTATCGGGTCACATTAATGAGCATCGGCAGGCCGGCGACCCGCGACGGTCGATTGTTCATCTCTCGCGTCTCGATCGAACACCATTGCACGCCCCCCTGCGGCCGTGGCCCACACGCGCAGGCTTTCCGCTCTGGCCAGAAAAATCCGACCGCCGATCCTGTCTGAAACGATAGCCTCGCCGCACCTCGCTTCGCATCATGTTTCGACGTCGTCGAAGTCGCCGGTCCGAGCCTTGTCGCACACCGCGGCGCGCAGCATCGCCACTGGAATCTGGCCGGGAGGATCGAGTGGTGGAAATGAGGCCGCCCTTCACCTCGCCGGGCTCGCATGACCGGGCCAGGCGGGATGGAGGTCGTCGATGACCACCGCGTGGACATGCGGCCCGCGCCCGTGCCGGGCAAGGTGGGGATGGTCGGGAGGCAGGTCGGGGTGCTCATGGGCGATCTCGCTGGCGGGCTCCCCGGGCCAGAGCCGGGTCGCAGCAAGCACCCCGGTAAGGGCGAGGGTCGCCATGACCAGGAAGATCGCGTCAATCCCAATTGCAGCGCCGAGCCAGCCGGCCAGCGGATAGGTCAGCAGCCAGCAGGCATGGCTCAGCGCGAATTGCGCGGCGAAGATCGCGGGCCGATCCTCGGAATGGGCCGAGCGGCGCAGCAGCCGCCCCGTCGGCGTCTGCGTCAGGCTGTAGCCGAAGCCGAGCACAGCCCAAAGCGCCACGAGCGTCCAGAGCCCGCCGGCGAGCGGCCCGGCGGCGGTGCCAAGGACAAGAATGGTCGCACCCGCCAGCATGGCGCGACGGTCGCTCACCTCCTCGAGCAGTTTCGGAAGCGCGAGCGCCGCGACCATCGAGCCGCCGCCGAAGGCCGCCAGCGCCAGCGCCACCGCGCTCTCGCCAAGGCCGAAGCGCGCCTGCACGATCACGACCGTGTTCACGATCACCATCGCGCCTGCCGCCGCCACCGCGAGGTTGAGCGCGAGCACCCCCCTCAGCCGGGGCGTCGCGAGGTAGATGCGGATGCCCCGCGTCGTGCGGTCCCAGATGCCGCGCCGCTCGGCCCGCGTCGGGCCCGGCAGCCGGACCGAGGCGACGAGGAGCGCCGAGGCGAGGAACCCCGCAACGGTTCCCATGAACAGGGCGGGAAAGCTCACCACCGTCAACAGCGCCGCCGCCAGCATCGGGCTCAGCAGGTTCTCGAGATCATAGGCGAGGCGCGAGAGCGAGAGGGCGCGGGTATAGTCCTCCTCGTCGGGCAGCACGTCCGGGATCGTCGCCTGAAATGTCGGCGTGAAGCCGGCCGAGGCGGCTTGCAGCAGGAAGATCAGCACATAGACCTGCCAGACCTCGGTCACGAAGGGGAGCGCCAGCGCAACGCCCCCGCGCACCAGGTCGAGCCCGACCAGCATGGTCCGGCGCGGCAGCCGGTCGGCCAGCGCCGAGGCGACGGGGGCGAGCGAGACATAGGCGATCATCTTGATCGCGAGCGCCGTGCCGAGCACGACGCCGGCCTCGGCCCCGGCCAGCTCGTAGGCGAGAAGCCCGAGCGCGACCGTCGCCAGCCCCGTCCCGGTCAGCGCGATCACCTGCGCGAGGAACAGGCGGCGGTAGATCCGGTTCGCGAGAACCCCGAGCATGGCCTTGCCCTACAGCAGCTTCGCCATCGCCCGCATCTCGGTCAGCGCCGCGCTCTCGCTCCCGTCGCCGAGGCAATGGTCGATGTGGTCGTGGATCAGCACCCGCTTGGCCTCGGTCAGCGCCCGCGTCACGGCGTGGAGTTGGTGGGCGACCCCGGCGCAGGGCGCACCTTCCTCGATCATGCCGATGACGTGGCGCAGATGCCCCTCGGCCCGCCTCAGGCGCTTGACGATATCGGGATGGGTTGCGTGCAGATGTGGTTCTGACATACACAATGGCTATCCCCCCATGGGGGATATGGCAAGCCGCACCGTGCATCGGCGCAAACAGAACGCACCGCCGGGGCGCAGAGCAGGCAGAGAGCAGGATGCAGGGACTCCCGAAGACGAGAGGCGCTGTCGTCATGGCCCTGGTCGTGACGCTTCTGCTGCTGCCCGCCGCCCTCGCCGCCACGCATGCGCCGATGCCGGGCGCAGTGGCTGGCCGGGTGCTCGATGCCGGCACGTCGCTGCACGACCATGCGCATGGCCACTCCCACGACGACGACGTCGCCGGCTACCAGCTTGCGGGCCACGACCTCGCCGATCACGAGCACCAGAGCCACGTCCTCGTGCCGGCGCAGCATGCCCTGGCGGTCGGGCCCGACGACGACGCCCGCGCCCGCGGCAGCGCCGGCAGATGGATCGAGCCGCGCGCCGGGCCGCGGCGACCGCCACGCCTGTCTGTCGGCTGAACCGATCGAGCATTTCCCGGCAGACAACACGGATCGAAACCATGAACAGTTCGACACGCGTCCCGGCGCGGGCGTGGTGGAGGCGTCTTGGGCAGGCGGTGCCGCTTGCGCTCGCCGCCCTCCTCCTGCCAGCCTTCGTCGGCGCGGCCTTCGCCCACAACGTGACCGAGGGCGACGCCGGCTATGTGCAGGAAGTGAGCGGGATGAACCTCATCCCCTTCGCCTATCTCGGCGCCAAGCACATGATGACCGGCTACGATCACCTGCTCTTCCTGTTCGGGGTGATCTTCTTCCTCTACCGGCTCAAGGACATCGGCATCTATGTGAGCCTGTTCGCCATCGGCCATTCGACCACGATGCTGCTCGGCGTCTGGTTCGGCTGGACGGTGAACCCCTACATCATCGACGCCATCATCGGCCTCTCGGTGGTCTACAAGGCGCTCGACAACCTCGGCGCCTTCAAGGTCTGGTTCGGCGTCCAGCCGGACACCAGGGCGGCGACGCTGATCTTCGGCTTCTTCCACGGCCTCGGCCTCGCGACCAAGATCCTCGACTACGACATCGCCGCTGACGGGCTCCTGCCGAACCTGATCGCCTTCAATGTCGGGGTCGAGATCGGGCAGCTCCTCGCCCTTGCCGCGATCCTGATCGCGATGGGCTACTGGCGCCGGACGGAAGGTTTCTGGCGCCAGGCCTATGCCGCCAACGTCGTCATGATGAGCGCCGGCTTCCTGCTGATCGGATACCAGTTGACCGGCCTCTTCGTCTCCTGAAACACCTGCTGCGAGAAAGCCTCATGTATAACGCTCAGAAACCGACCCCCGAGGATCTGCCGAGCCCGGCGCGGCTCCTTCGCTCGACCGTGATCGCCGCACTCTCGGCGGGCGTGATCCTCGTCACCATCGTCTGGCCCGCCGAATACGGCATCGACCCGACCGGCGTCGGCCGCGCTTTGGGCCTCGCCGAGATGGGCGAGATCAAGACCCAGCTTGCCGAGGAGGCCGAGGCCGACCGCCGGATGCAAGCCACCGACGGCCAGCAGTCGAGCCTCGGCGCCGCGCTCCTGTCGCTCCTGGTCGGCACGGCACACGCCCAGGAGGCATGGAAGGACGAGATCGCCGTCGAACTCGCCCCCGGCCAGGGCAAGGAGATCAAGCTCGTGATGGCGGAGGGAGCGGTCGCGCCGTTCTCGTGGACCGTCGATGGCGGCGTGGTGAACTTCGACCTCCACGGCGATGGCGGCGGCAACGCGATCAGTTACGAGAAGGGCCGCGCCGTGCCGGGCCAGCAGGGCGCTCTGACCGCCGCCTTCACCGGCAACCACGGCTGGTTCTGGCGCAACCGCGGCAGCGCGCCGGTGAAAGTCACGCTGCGCGTGGCGGGCCGCTACAGCGAGATCAAGCGCTACGACTGATCCTGACGCCACAGTCTGCGTCGGGGAGGCCGGGGCGATGCGACTGCCTGCCCCGGCCTCGCAGTACAGAAATGGTTGCCCGGCAGTCGATGCCGCTCAGGTGTCTGGATGCTGCGTCACCGATCCGATCGAACATGAAATATGCCACAGGATCGCGGCTCATGCATGCGAGAGACGGCGTCCCATCCTCCATGTGACTGATCACTCTATCCCCGGCTTCGTCGCAACCGATGCCGCCCTTGCCGGCGTCAAGGCGCTGTTGGAGGCCGCCGTGATCGCCGGTGGCGCCGCACTTCACGACTGTCGGCGCCAGGCGGGACGCCCTCATCTCGCGAAGAGGGGCGCCGCATCTTGACCTTCCACCTAGGGGAACCCTTACATGCTCCCCAATGCGTGGATTGCGGATCATCATCGGTGCGGTTGTCGCGGCCGTCCTGCTCGTGGCGGCAGGGGCCGACCGCTCCCATCTGCCTGCATTCGCGGCTGAAACCACCACCGTCGCGCATCAGCACGCATCCCACGACCATGCCCGGCATGGCTGCGATGCGGACTCGTGTGACGAGGAGCCGGCCGCTCTTACCGCATGCTGCCCGGCTTTGTCACATGGGTGCAGTTCGCTCCTGATCGACTGCTCCGGCGTTGCCCTCCTGACCGATGCCGGCGTGCCTGGCGCAGTGCCGGCCGGAACCCAAGCGGTCGCCCGCGGGCTGCGCCCGGAAGCCGAGACCCCGCCACCTCGCGGCTGACCGTCGATCCCCGGGGCGATCATTCGCGGCCAGCCGGCCGCCCTGATCCCTGTCGACGCGACGAAATCAGCCAACCGAGGATACCAATGCCCTTCAAGACGACTTTCAGCGGCCTCGTCGCCGCAACCCTGACGATTGTGGCAGCACCCGTGATCTCGCATGCCGCAGGCGCCCATGGCGGCGGACATGGCGGCATGCACGGGGCACCGGGCAAGGCGTCGACCGCCTCCCGCACCGTCGAGGTGGTGATGCACGACAACTACTATGTGCCCGAGGCGATCAGCGTCCGCGCTGGCGAGACGATCCGCTTCAAGGTCCGCAATACCGGATCGCTGGTCCACGAGTTCAACATCGGCACGGCGCAGATGCATGCCGAACACATGCCCGAGATGCAGATGATGGCCGATCACGGCGTGCTGAAGCCCGACCGGATCGACCGCGAGGCCGCCAAGGCGATGTCCAAGGCGATGGGCCACGCCATGGACCACAACTTGCCGAACAGCGCGCTGCTCGAGCCGGGCGGGTCGGCCGAACTGGTCTGGACCTTCCCGACGGACGCCGCGATTCGCCTCGAATTCGGCTGCACCGTGCCGGGGCACTACGAGTCCGGCATGGTCGGCAGCTTCGAGCTGGGCGGCGGCTCGTGAACGGCGGCATGGCCGCGCGGCACCCCCGCCGCGCGCGCCTCGATTCCATGATCGGAGAGGGTCCGATGACCATGATCGCACGACTTCGCGCGGGCGCGCTGGCTGCCGTGATCGGCGCCGCGCTCGCCACCCCGCAGGCCCGGGCCGGCACCTACGACCTGAGCGTCGACCGCGTCACCATCGACACCGGCGACTTCACCCGGACCGGCATCGGCTACAACGGCGCCAGCCCCGGCCCGGTGCTGCGCTTCAAGGAAGGCGAGGACGTCACCATCAACGTGACGAACACTCTCGATGAGTGGACCTCGGTGCACTGGCACGGGCTGATCCTGCCCTTCCGGCAGGACGGCGTGCCGGGGGTGAGCTTCGACGGCATCGCGCCGGGCGAGACCTTCACCTACCGCTTTCCGATCGTGCAGGCGGGCACCTACTGGTTCCACAGCCATTCGGGCTTCCAGGAGGCCGACGGCGCCTATGGCGCCATCGTCATCGAGCCCGCGGACCGCGAACCCTTCCGCTACGACCGGGACCATGTGGTGCAGTTGACCGACGCGCATCCGCATTCCGGCAGCCGCATCATGCGGAACCTCAAGACGATGCCGGACTACTACAACCGGCAGCAGCGCACGCTCATCGACTTCCTCGGCGACGCCGCGGACAAGGGGCTGGGCGCGGCTCTGTCGGACCGGGCCGACTGGGGCAACATGCGCATGATGCCCACCGACATCGAGGATGTTCAGGGCTTCACGCCGCTGATCAACGGCAAGGGGCCCGAGGGCAACTGGACGGCGCTGTTCCAGCCAGGCGAGCGGGTGCGGTTGCGCTTCATCAACTCCTCGGCCATGGCCTATTTCGACATCCGCATCCCGGGGCTGAAGATGACCGTGGTGCAGGCCGACGGGCAGAACGTGCAGCCCGTCACGGTCGACGAACTGCGCATCGCGGTGGCCGAGACCTATGACGTCATCGTCCGCCCGACCGAGGACCGCGCCTACTCGATCCTCGCCGAGTCGATGGGCCGCACGGCGATGGCGCGCGGCACGCTGGCCCCGCGCGAGGGGATGGCGGCCGAAGTGCCAGCCCTGCGCGAGCCGCCCCGGCTGACCATGGCCGACATGGGCATGGCACATGCCGGCATGGATCACGGCGCGATGGGCGGCGGCCACATGATGCCCGACGGCAGCATGATGACGGGCGCCGCGCATGGCACGGGCGGCGACGCCGC
>JAVVFE010000057.1:0-3487 GCA_032251175.1 Thermohalobaculum sp. | reverse complement strand
GATGGCAGCACAATGCCCGGCATGGACCACGCCGCGATGCCGGGCGCCACCCACACCATGCCGGACGGCACGACGATGCCCGGCATGGATCGCGGCGCGATGGGCGGCGGCCACACGATGCCCGATGGCAGCACGATGCCCGGCATGGACCATGGCGCCATGGCCGGCGCGGCCCCGGCCGATCCCTTCTACGCCCCAGGCAGCGGGCTCGTGCCCGTGGCGGCGAATGGCGGCAAGGTCCTCTCCTACGCCGATCTCAAGGCGCAGAAGCCGCTCTACGAGCACCGCCCGCCCACGCGCGAGATCAAGCTGCGCCTCACCGGCAACATGGAGCGCTATGTCTGGTCGATCGACGGCATCAAGCACGCCGACGCCGAGCCGATCCGCCTGCAATACGGCGAGCGGGTGCGCTTCACCTTCGTCAACGAGACCATGATGACCCACCCGATGCATCTGCACGGCATGTGGTCGATCGTCGACACCGGCAACGGCGCCTGGAACCCCGCCAAGCACGTCGTCAGCGTGGCGCCCGGCACCACGGTCTCGATGGAGGTCGAGGTCGACGCGCCGGGCCGCTGGGTCTTCCACTGCCACCTCGCCTATCACATGGAGGCCGGCATGATGCGCGACGTGATCGTCGAGGGCGGGCCGGAGGACCGCGGCGCCGCGCTCGACGCCGGGCGCGGCCATGGCGCGTCGCACGGAATGGGGGGCTGAACCGATGCGTTCACGCAGCATGATTGCGGGCGCGCTCGCCTCGGCCATCCTCGTCCCGCCGGCGGCCCTTGCCGAGCCGCTGATCTGGGGCGTTCAGGTCGAGCAGCTCGAATACCGGCTGGGCGAGGGGTCCGACATCCTCGCCTGGGACGGCGATGCGACGGTCGGCACCGACGAGCTGCGGCTGGTCTGGCGCAGCGAAGGCGAATACGCGCTCGACGAGGACGCCTTCGAGAAGCTGGAAAACCAGGCGCGGCTCCAGACGCCGGTCTCGGAGTTCTTCGACGCTGTCGTCGGCGTCCGCGTCTCCACCCCCGACGGTCCCGACCGGGTCCACGGCGTCGTCGGTCTGCACGGCCTCGCACCGCAATGGTTCGAGATCGACGCGGACCTGTTCCTCTCGGACGAGCCCTTCGCACGGCTCGAGGCGGACTACGAGGCGCTGCTGACCAATCGGGTCATCCTGACCCCGAGCGTCGAAGTCGATCTGCCATTCACCGACGACCCGGCGATCGGGGTCGGCGGATGGGGCCCGACGCTCGAGGTCGGCGCCCGGCTCAGCTACGATCTCGTCGACCGGGCGGTGGCGCCGTATGTCGGCGTGCACTACGAGCGCAGCTTCGGCGAGACCGCCGATCTCGCGCGCGCGGGCGGCGAGGACGCAGGCTCGGTCTATTTCGTGGCCGGTGTCAGGCTGATGTTCTGATCGCGGGGAGTGTGCCTCGGGGCGGTGTATGAGGGCCGACCCCCATGCCCCACCCCGTGGGCCACTCCCCGATCGCGGCGCATTGTGGCCTGGGGCAAGCGGACACAGCCCGCCACGCCAGCGACTGCCGCATCCCGATCCGGGCGCGTTGACGCCGATCAAGCCCCGCCCCCCCGCACCGTGCTAGACTGCCCTCGCAATGGCCCGCAGCGCACAGGGGGAGGACCGAACATGCTGGGCATCGGCGAGCCGACATACCGCCTGCTGACCGAGGACGATATTCCCGCCGCCCGGGCCCATCTGGAACGGCTCGACGCTGAGGACATGTTCCACCACTTCCACCGCTTCATGGCGCCCGAGGACTTCGACGACTGGGCCGAATGCGCCGCCACCCATGACCTGATCGGCTGCTTCGGCAAGGGCCTGCTGATCGGCCTCGCCGAGATCGCCTATGACGGCGCCGACGCCGAGATCGCGCTCAGCGTCGATCCCGACATGCGCCAGCGCGGCATCGGCACCGACCTGTTCGCCCGTGCCTGCGCCCGGGCGGCCGAGCGCGGCGCGCTCCATGCCATGGTGCTGATCACCCGCGGCGACCGGCCGATGATCGACATGGCCGTGCGGTTCGATGGCTATACCGCCTATCGCCGCGGCGAATCGATCCTCATGCCCGGCGCGCCGCACAGCCTGCTGCGCTGGCTGGTGTTCGATCTCGAGCACCTGCCGCCGCGCGACGTGTTCGGCAAGGCGGTGCGGCAGGTCCGCATCGCGCTCGGGCTGGAACAGGAACGCTCCACCGCCAATCTGCGCAGCCGCGATTGACGCGCGCCGGCGGCCCTGCTCACCTGCTCCGGGCAGACAGCAAGGGGCGCAGGCCATGACGGACGGCATCGCGGGGCAATCGGTCCTGATCATCGGCGGCACGTCCGGCATCGGGCTCGCCGCGGCGCGCGCCTTCGATGCGGCGGGCGCGCGGGTCACCATCGCCGGGCGCTCGGCTGAACGGGGCACTGCAGCCTGTGCCGAACTCGGCCCCGAGGCCGCGTTCCGCGCCTGCGACGCGTCCGAGCCCGCCGATCTCGAGCTTCTGGTGGCCGACACGCTCGCCGCGCATGGCCGGATCGACACGCTGATGGTGTCGCCCGGCACCACCCGGCTGCCGGAACTGCTGTTCCGCCAGAGCCTCGAGGACATCCGCACCAGCCTGACAAAGGACCTCGCCCCGGTGCTGCTGAGCTGCCGCGCCGCACTCCCGGTGATGATGGCGCAGGGCGCCGGCTGCATCATCACCGTGGCGTCCGACGCCGGCAAGGTGGCGACCCCGGGCGAGAGCGTGATCGGCGCAAACATGGCCGCGATCATCCAGTTCACCCGCGGCCTCGCGATCGAGGCCAAGCGCAACGGCATCCGCGCCAACGTCATCACCCCCTCGCTGGTCGAGGGCACGCCGCTCACCGACCGCCTGATGGCGGCGGGCACCTTCCCGGCCAGGCTGTTCGCCAAGGCGCGCCAGCTCGCGCATCTGGGCCCCACCACGCCCGAGGATCTCGCGGCGCTGGCCCTGTTCCTCGCCGGGCCCGGGGCCGCGCGCATCACCGGCCAGGCGATCTCGGTCAATGGCGGCATCAGCGCGGCCTGACCGCGCGGGCGCGCGCCGGGCGCCCGCGCCCCGGCTTGCATTTGCAATCGACAGCGCGCATCTGAGCGGCTAGAACCGCCCGCGATCGAGGGTGGCCCGGCCGGGTGCGCCCTTGCACCGATTTCGACGGAGACTGCCGCGCCATGGAGAATGTCGTTCTCGTCACCCACCTGATCATCGCGCTCTGCCTGATCGCGGTGGTCCTGTTGCAGCGGTCCGAAGGCGGCGCGCTCGGCATCGGCGGCGGCGGCGGCGGACTGGTCTCGTCGCGCGGCGCGACCACGGCGTTGTCCAAGATCACCTGGGTCCTCGCCGTCGGCTTCATCGTCACCTCGATCTCGCTCACCGCGATCTCGGGCGGCGGGCGCGATGCGGGCTCGGTGCTCGACCAGTTCATCGAGGAAGGCTCGGGCGCGATCCCGCTG
>JAVVFE010000056.1:0-11913 GCA_032251175.1 Thermohalobaculum sp. | reverse complement strand
GCGCCCGGCGCCGACCTGGAAACCCCAGCTCATCACGTTGGGATCGCCCAGGCCCAGGAACGACAGCCCCGATTCGATCAGGATGGCGGTCGCCACCATCAGCGAGGCCGCGACGATGATGGGCGACAGCGCATTGGGCAGGATCTGCACCAGGATGATCTTCCAGTCCGGCATCCCCATCAGCACATTGGCCTGCACGAATTCGCGGTGCCTCAGCGACAGGAACTCGCCGCGGACCAGCCGCGCGAGCGCGGGCCACGACACCACGGCGATGGCGATGATGATCGACTGGATCGAGGGGCTCATCACCGCAACCAAGAGGATCGCGAAGACGAACGAGGGGATAGTCTGGAACACCTCGGTGATGCGCATCAGGAGATCGTCGATCCAGCCGCCGTAATAGCCCGCCAGCGCCCCCATCGTGGTGCCGAACACCACCGCCACCAGCGTCGCCACCAGCCCGATCATCAGCGAGGTGCGCGCGCCATGCGCGATCCCCGCCATCACGTCGCGCCCCAGCGTGTCGGTGCCGAACAGCCAGTCGCCGAACGGCGGCGACATCGGCCGCCCGGCCAGGCTGAACGGGCTCTGCGGGAACAGGACCGGGGCGGCGGCGGCGAGGATCAGCACCCCCGCGAGGATCGCGAGCCCCATCACCGCCGCGCGGTTGCGCGCGAACAGCCGCCAGAAGTCGCGCGCCCGCGCCAGCCTGCCCGGCGCCGCGCCCTGCGGCAGGGGTTCCGACAGCCCGCTCATCGTGCGTCGATCCGCGGGTCGAGCAGGGTGTAGAGGATGTCGACGCCCAGGTTCACCACCAGCACCAGCACCGCCGACAGGAAGAAGATCCCCATCAGCAGGTTCAGGTCGCGCGCGAACAGCGACTCGAAGGCAAGCTGCCCCAGCCCCGGCCAGCCGAACACCGTCTCGACGATGACCGAGCCGCCGATCAGCGACGACACCTGCACCCCCGCCATGGTCACCACCGGCAGGATCGCGTTGCGCAGCACATGGCGGAAGGTGATCCGCCGCTCCGACAGGCCCTTGGCCCGCGCCGTGGTGACATAATCCATCCCCGCCTGTTCCAGCATCGAGGCCCGCATCAACCGCGTGTAGAGCGCGAGGTAGAACAGCGACAGCGTCACCGCCGGCAGCACCAGGTGGTGCGCGATGTCCCAGACCCGCGCCCAGCCGGTGTGAAAGGCCGCGATGTTCTCCATGCCGCTGGTCGGGAACCAGCCCAGATTGATCGAGAACACCACGATCAGCATCAGCCCCACCCAGAACAGCGGCGTCGCGTAGCTGACCAGCGCCAGCACCGAAATCAGATTGTCGCGCCAGGTGTTGAGCCCGGTCGCAGCCAAGAGCCCCAGCAGCACGCCCGAGCCGATCGCCAGCACGATGGTCGTGACCATCAGGATCAGGGTCGGCCCCAGCCGGTTCAGGACCAGTTGGCTCACCGGCATCTCGTGGCGGAAGGAATAGCCGAAATCCAGCGTCAGCACGCGCCCGACATACTGCGCCAACTGCACCGGCACCGGCTGGTCCAGCCCGAACTTGGCGCGCAGCTCGGCCATGTATTCCGGCGTCGCGCTGCCCGCCTCGCCGGCCAGCACGTCGGCCGCGTCCCCCGGCGCCAGCTTGAGAAGCACGAAGTTGATGATGATGATCGCAAGCAGGATCGGGATCGCCTGCACCGCGCGGCGCAGGACCAGCGACAGCCGCCCGGTCATGCCCCGCCCCCCGGGCAGGCGCGGGGCCCGGGCACGCGCCCGGGTCCCGCTGGTTCAGTGAAGCGCTGCATCGGCGCGGTCACTCCTCGATATACATGTCGGCGAACGAGTGGTAGACGCCCAGCGGCCCGACGACGGCGTTCTTGACCTTGGTGTTGTAGACGGTCGTGAACTCCAGCTCGTGCATGAACACGATCGGGCTGGCGGCGACGATGCGCTGCTGGAACTCGGCATAGAGCGCCGAGCGTTTGGCCGGGTCGGTCTCGACCTTGGCCTTGTCCATCAGCGCGTCGGTCTCGGGGCTCGACCATTGCGGGCCGTTGACGAACACCGTGCCCGGCCTGATCTGGTCCGAATGATACTGGCGGTGGACGCCCAGCACCGGGTCGGGCAGGCCGAACAGCCAGTTCGACGACATCTCGTAGTCATAGTCGGTGTAGACCCGCTTCAGCCAGGTCGCCACGTCCTCGTAGCGCAGCTCGACCTCGATCCCCAGCTCGGCCAGCGTCTGCTTCACATACTCGCCGAAGCGGCGCCATTCCTCGCCATAGGGCGTCAGGTCGTGGACGATGCGGAAGCGGATGCCGTCGGCGCCGCGCGGCAGGCCGGCCTCGTCCAGCATGGCGTTCGCCTTCGCCAGCCGGTCTGCCACCTCGAAGCTCTCGACCCCGTCGGTGGTGTAGAAACCGGTCGAGGCGAAGGCCGAATGGATCGGGCCGGTCGCCGGCTTGCCGAAGCCGAACCAGACATTGTCGATCACGAACTTGCGGTCCACCGCGGTCGCGATCGCCTTGCGCACCAGTGCGTTGTCGAACGGCGCCTTCTTGGTGTTGAACTGAAGCTGCATGATCGGGGCGAAGTATTCGTAGCCCTTGGTGGTGACCTCGATCTCGGGCATCTCCTCCAGCCGCGGCACGTCGATGTTGGGGATCGCGCCGAACGCGCCGAACAGCACCTCGCCCGATTCCATCGCCGCCGTGCGGGTCGAGGCATCGGCGATGAAGCGCGTCACCACGCGGTCCAGGTAGGGCTTGCCCGTCTGCCAGTAGGCATCGTTGCGGTCGAAGCGCATGTACTGGCCCTTCTGCCATTCGACGAACTTGAAGGGGCCGGTGCCGATGGGGGCGTTCGCGGTCGGGTTGTTGCGCGGGTCGGTGCCCTCGAACAGGTGCTTGGCGACGATCGGGCTCTCATAGGCGTTGAGCGAGACCATCAGGTAGGGCGCGGGCTGCGACAGGCGGAACACCGCGGTCAGCGGGTCGGGGGTGTCGACCGCCTCGACCACCTTCAGCGTGGCGCCGCCGCGCGGGTGGATCTCGCGCAGCACGTTCATGATCGAATACTGCACGTCGGCCGAGGTGAAGGGCTTGCCGTCATGCCAGGTCACGCCCTCCTGCAGGCGGAAGGTGATGGTCTTGCCGTCGGCCGAGACCTCCCACGACTTGGCCAGCGCCGGCTTCAGCTCGAAATCCCAGCCGAGGTCGATCAGCCCCTCGTAGACCTTGGTCGCCACCTGCCCGATCGGCCCCGAGGTCGACAGGTAGTTGGCGAGGTTCGGCGGCTCGGGCACCGTGACCATCACCAGGGTGCCCCCGCGGGTCTGCGCGGCGGCCGACCCCGCGGTCAGCGCAAGCGCGACCCCGAGAGCGGCGAGAATGCGGCCATGTCGTCCCATGCATGTGCTCCTTCTGCTGTCGTGCGGCGGTGCGTCCGCCGTTCGTGCCGTGCCCGCTGCGGGCAGGGTCGGCCCTGACGCAACGGTAACGAAGTCGGCTGTCATGTGAAGTGGAGTTTCCGCCAAGTGCAAAGAGAATGACGCGCCAGACCCGCGGATTCCATGAGCCAGCCGGGCGCTGCCCAATCCTGCGGCACGCTGCGCGCGCATGGGAAAATCCTGTGCGCGCTGTGCCCGGCATATCGTGCGGCGCCCCTCCGCGGCGGCGGCGCGCGCCCGGTTGCGCCAGCGTGCGAATCCTGATTTAATTTGAGCACTCACACAAAATCTGGTGCCTCATGCCCAGCGAACCCGATCTCCTCAGCGTCCCCAACGACTGGGACCGCCGCGGCCTGCCGGCCTGGACCTATACCAGCCACGAGCTTCTCGACCTCGAGGCGGAACACCTGTTCCGCCGCCACTGGCAGATCCTGGGCCATGTCGCCGATCTGCCCGCACCGGGCGATTTCGTCACCCTCGACCTGTGCGGCGAGCGGGCGCTGGTGGTGCGCGGGCGCGACGGCGTGGTGCGCGCCTTCCACAACCTGTGCCGCCACCGCGGCTCGCGCGTCGTGGCGGGCGAGCGGGGCAACATCCGCGGCGCCATCATCTGCCCGTTCCACGGCTGGACCTACGATCTCGACGGCTGCCTGCGCGGCGTCGCCCACCCCAAAAGCCTTCCCCCCCTCGACCCCGCCGAATGGGGCCTCAAGCCGCTCGAGATGGAAATCTGGCACGGCCTGATCTTCGTGCGCTTCAAGCCCGGCCCGCAGCCCTCGGTCGCCGCATTGATGGCCCGCCACGAGGCCGAGATCGCGCCCTACGACATCGCGGGCATGCAGGCCTGCGAGCCGATCGACTGGGGCGAGGAAAGCCCGGTCAACTGGAAGGCGGTGCGCGATGTCGACAACGAAGGCTACCACGTCGCGATGGCCCATCCCGGGCTGCACGACCTCTATGGCCGCTATTACTTCGACGAGGCGTTCCACAAGGGCACCTCGCGCAGCTTTGCCACCTTCAACCCGGGGCCGGGCAGGCTGTGGAGCGTGCGCGCCTACAAGGCGGTGCTGCCCGAGGCCGGCTGGCTGCCGGAAAGCCACCGCCGGGCCTGGCTCTATACCGGCATCTTCCCCAACGCGGTGATCGGGCTCTACCCGGACTCGGTGATGTTCTACCAGGAATTCCCGCTCGCCATCGACCGCACCCGGCTGCGCGGCGCGATCTACCGCCGCCCGGACGAGGACCGCGCGCTGCGCGCCGCGCGCTATCTCAGCGGCCGGATCGACCGCATCACCGCCGAGGAGGACCGCCAGCTCACCATCTGGTCGTGCGAGGCGACGCGCTCCTCGGCTTACGACGGCGTGATGCTCTCGGACCTCGAATACGGCGTGAAAAGCTATCATGACCACTTGCGCGCAGCGCTTCCGGTGGTGAACCTGCGCGAATGCCCGCCAGCGGGCGAGATGGCAGCGATCAATGCCCGGATGAGCGCGGAACGCGAATGAACGACGGCCGGCCACGCATCGCAGAGCCCCGGGCTTGACCCCCGGCGGGTCCGATGCCGCCGGGCCACCGCGCCCGCGCCGCCTGGCGCTCCCCGGCCGCGAGACGCTGCGCGGCCTCGTCCTCGTCAGCCCGCCCTTCCTCTACGCGTTGCTGCTGCTGGCCGCGCCCCTCACGCTGGTGGTGCTGATCAGCTTCTGGACGCAGGACTACCTCACGCTCGACCGCAGCTTCACCACCGCGAACTACGTCACCGCCTGGACCGAGCCGCTCTATGTCCTGCTGATGGGGCGCTCGCTCGCGATCTCGGGGATCGTGACGCTGACCACCGTGCTGCTGGCCTACCCGATCGCCTATTTCGTCGCCTTCCATGTCGAACGCCACAAGGCGCTGTGGCTGTTCCTGATCACCATCCCGTTCTGGACCAGCTACCTTTTGCGCGTGTTCCTGTGGAAGGTGATCCTCGGCTACAACGGCGTGCTCAACAGCGCGCTGATGGGGCTCGGGATCACCGAGGCGCCGCTGACCTTCCTGCTCTACAACGCCAATGCCGTGGTGCTGACGCTCGCGCATGCCTGGGCCCCGTTCGCGATCCTGCCGATCTATGTCGCGCTGTCCAGGATCGACCGCAGCCTGCTCGAGGCGGCCGAGGATCTCGGCGACGGCCCGCTGCGCCAGTTCTGGAGGGTGACGCTGCCGCTCTCGATGCCCGGGGTGATCGCGGCGGCGCTGATCGTGTTCATCCCCACGGTCGGCGACTACGTCACGCCGCGCCTGGTCGGCGGCACCGACGGTCTGATGATCGCGAACATGATCCAGGTGCAGTTCGGCAAGGCGAACGATGCTCCGCTGGGGGCCGCGCTGTCGGTGTCGGCAATGTTGATTGTTGCAGCGATTTCTGTTTGTTTTCTGTGGCTTAACCACCGTTTCACGCGTGAAAGCGGATGAGCGCGCCCCGTCATCGCGGCTGGTTCAGGGGATATGCCATCGGCTATCTCGTGTTCCTCTATGCGCCGGTCGTGCTGCTGCCGGTGTTTGCCTTCAACGACAGCGCGATCATCGCCTTCCCGCTCACCGGCTTCACCACGGCGCATTTCGGCCAGCTCTGGGCAGCCGAGGCGATGCACGGCGCGCTGGTGAGCAGCCTCAAGGTCGCGGTGGCGGCGGCGGCGATCTCGACCGTGCTGGGCATCTGCGCCGCGCGGGCCTCGGCGCGCTACGAGTTCCCCGGACGGCGGCCGATCATCGGCTTCATCATGCTGCCGCTGGTGCTGCCCGAGATCATCGTGGCGGTGGCGCTCTTGGTGGTGCTGGTCCAGCTCGGCTTCTCGCTCTCGCTCTGGACCGTGGTGCTGGGGCATGTGCTGGTCTGCACGCCGTTCTCGATCGCGATCCTGTCCTCGGCCTTCCTCAACCTCGACCGCAGCCTCGAGGAGGCGAGCCAGGATCTCGGCGAGGGGCGGGCGATGACCTTCCTGCGCGTGACCCTGCCGCTGGTGGCGCCAGGCATCGTCGCGAGCCTGCTGATCGGCTTCACCATCTCGCTCGACGAATTCATCATCGCCTTCTTCCTCACCGGCACGGAACCGACGCTGCCGGTCTATATCTGGAGCCAGCTCCGCTTCACTGCGAAACTCCCGGGGGTGATGGCGCTGGGCTGCCTGATGCTGATCGCCTCGCTCGCGCTGCTGGGCGCGGCCGAGTATTTCCGCCGCCGCGCCCAGCGGCAGACCGGCGAGACCGGGGGGTATCTGTGACCGACGACGACCGACCGCGCGGCCGCGCGCTGATCACGCTCGACCGGGTCGAGAAACGCTTCGGCGATGTCGCAGCCCTGGGCGGCGTGTCGGCCGAGATCATGGAGGGCGAGTTCTTCTCGCTGCTCGGCCCCTCGGGCTGCGGCAAGACCACGCTGCTGCGGCTCATCGCGGGCTTCGACGAGCCCACCGGCGGGGCCATCGCGATCGACGGCCAGCCGATGGCCGGCGTGCCCGCGAACCTGCGCCCCACCAACATGGTGTTCCAGAGCTACGCGATCTTTCCGCATCTGAACGTCGCCCAGAACGTCGCCTACGGCCTGCGCCGCCTGCGGCTCGGCCGCGCCGAGACCGCGCGCCGGGTGGACGAGGCGCTCGGCATGGTCGATCTCGCGGGCTATGGCAGCCGCGCGGCGCACGCGCTGTCGGGCGGCCAGCGCCAGCGTGTGGCGCTGGCCCGCGCGCTGATCATGCGGCCCCGGGTGCTGCTGCTGGACGAGCCGCTCTCGGCGCTCGACAAGAAGCTGCGCGAGCAGATGCAGGTGGAACTGCGGCGCCTGCAGCGCGCGGTCGGCATCACCTTCGTCCTGGTCACCCACGACCAGGAGGAGGCGCTGATCATGTCCGACCGCATCGCCGTGATGTTCGAGGGCCGCATCGCCCAGCTTGCCAGCCCCGAGACGCTCTACCGCCGCCCGGTCAGCCGCGCCGTGGCCTCGTTCATCGGCGTGATGAACTTCTTCGACGCGACCGTGACGGGCGAGGCGGGCGGGCTGATCGAGCTCGACGTCGCGGGGCTGGGCCGCGTCGCGATCCCGCCCGAGCAGGCGCCGGGCGGCGTCAACGGTGCGGCCGCCAGCGTCGGCATCCGGCCCGAGATGCTGACCGTCCTGTTCTCCGAGACCGACCGCGCCGAGCACGAGGTCACCGGCGAGGTGGTCGAAGCCGTCTATTACGGCGACATGACCTATTACGACCTGAAGCTGCCGGGCGCCGACCGCCCGGCCACGGTCTCGATGCGCAACACCGCCGGGCGCCGGGTGCTGCGGCCGGGCGATGCCGCGCGCGTGGGCTGGGGCCGCGAGTCGGTGATCCTGCTGGCCGAGCGCGGCGCCGGCCCCGCGGGACGCTGAGCCGCCGCCCCCGCGGCGACCGCGGCCCGGCCGGGCCCAGGTGCCCGCGATGCCGTCGGCCGGGCGCATCACTTTCGGGTGAAACCTTTGACTTCGCCGCCGGCGGCAAAACCGGTTGTGCCATGCTTCGGCATCAAGCGGCCATATCGAGCCCGCGTCACATATCGAACGGGGAGGACTGATGACCATGAAACATCTGCTCATGCGGGTGGTGTCGCTCGCGGTGCTGGCGGGGACGGCGCTGTTCGGCCAGGCGGCGCAGGCCGAATATCCCGAGCGCCCGATCACCGTGATCGTGCCATGGTCGGCTGGCGGCGGCACCGACGCCACCGGCCGGATGATCGCCAAGATCATGCAGGACGAGCTGGGCGTGCCGATCAACGTCGTCAACCGCACCGGCGGCAGCGGCGTGGTCGGCCATCAGGCGATCGCCTCGGCCAAGCCGGACGGCTACACCATCGGCATCGTCACCGTCGAGATCGCGATGATGCATTGGGCCGGGCTGACCGAACTCGACTACACGGCCTACACGCCGATCGCGATGTACAACGCCGACCCGGCCGGCGTGTCGGTGGTGGCGGGGTCCAGCTTCACCAGCGTGGGGCAGATCCTCGACGCGGCCAAAGCCAATCCCGGGGCGATGAAGGGGTCGGGCTCGGGCCAGGGGGGCATCTGGCACCTCGCGCTCGCCGGCATGCTGGTCGAGGCCGGCATCGACCCCAATGCGGTGCCGTGGGTGCCCTCGCAGGGCGCGGCACCGGCGCTGGCCGACCTCGCCGCCGGCGGTGTCGATGTCGCCACCGCCTCGGTGGTCGAGGCCCGGGCCCTGAAGGACGCCGGCAAGATCACGGTGCTGGCGGTGATGGCGGACGCGCGGCTTCCGGCGTTCCCCGACGTGCCGACGCTGAAGGAAGCCGGCGGCCCGGCCTGGACCACCGCCGCCTGGCGCACGGTTGCGGGGCCGAAGGGGCTGCCCGCCGAGATCCAGGCCAAGCTCGCGGCGACCATGGAAAAGATCTACAACAGCGCCGAGTTCCAGGAGTTCATGGCCGGCCGCGGCTTCGGCCTGACCTGGGCCGGTCCCGACGCGCTGGGCAAGCGCTATGCCGACGAGGATGCCAGCTTCGGCAAGGTCATGAAGGCGGCCGGCATTGCCAGGTGACGCTGGCCCGGCCACGCGGTGTCAACGCTGTCCCGGGTGACGCGATGCGGTTCAACGACGCGATCATTGGCTGCATCGTCATCCTGTTCGCGGCGGTGGCCGGCTACGCCACCCGGGAGTTTCCCACGATCCCCGGCCAGGCCTATGGCGCCGCACTGTTCCCGCGCCTGCTGTGCGCGGGCTTTGCGGTCTGCGGCCTGGTGCTGATCAGCTCGGGCCTGCGCGGGCGCGCCGGCGGCGGCGCCTGGGTTGCGCTCGACCCCTGGGCGCGCTCGACCGCGGGATTGCTGACCATCGCGCTCACGCTGGGCGGAATGCTGTTCTATATCCTCGCCTCCGAGTGGCTGGGCTTCATCCCGACCGCGTTCCTGATGGTGTCGGCGCTGATGCTGCGCCTGCGCGGCGGCTGGGGCAGCTCGCTCGTCATCGCCGCCGCGGTCACGCTGGCGGTGCACCAGATCTTCTATGGCCTGCTGCTGGTCCCGCTCCCCTGGGGCGTGCTCGAGCCGCTGGTGTTCTGAGGCCCGCCGATGGACGCCTTCCTGCTGGCCTTGCCGCTGGTGTTCCGGGCCGATGTGCTCGCCGTCATGGCGATGGCGGCGATCTTCGGGCTGTTCGTCGGCTCGATTCCGGGGCTGACCGCCACCATGGCGACTGCGCTGCTGGTGCCGCTGACCTTCTTCATGGACCCGGTCCCGGCGATTGCGGCGATGGTAACCGCCACCGCCATGGCGATCTTTGCCGGCGACATCCCCGGCGCCCTGCTGCGGGTGCCCGGAACCCCCGCCTCGGCCGCCTATGCCGCCGAGGCGTTCGCGATGACCCGCAAGGGCCTGGGCGAGCGGGCGCTGGGCACCAGCCTGGTCGGCTCGGCGTTCGGCGGCATGGCCGGCACCATCGTGCTGGTGCTGACGGCGCCGCAGCTTGCCGAAGTGGCGTTGCAGTTCACCCAGTTCGAGTATTTCTGGCTGGCCTGCCTGGGCCTGAGCTGTGCCGTGTTCGTGTCGACCGCCGCGCCGGTGAAAGGCGTGGTGTCGCTGCTGATCGGGCTGTTCCTTGCGACCGTGGGTATCGACGTGACCGCCGGCTATCCGCGCTTCACGCTCGGGATTGCCGACCTGCTGGGTGGGATCTCGTTCATTCCGGCGATGATCGGCATGTTCGCGGTCGCCGAGATCCTACGCAACGTGGTGTCGACGGCGCGGATGGAGCCCCCGCCGCTCGAGCACCTGTCGCGGGTGTTCCGCGGCGTCGGCGGGATCCTGCGGCGCTACTGGCGCGGCCTGCTGCGCGGCTCGGCCATCGGCACGGCGGTCGGCATCCTGCCGGGGGCGGGCGGCGATATCGCCGCCTGGGTTGCCTACGCGCTCAGCAAACGGCTGTCGAAGGAGCCCGAGAAGTTCGGGACCGGCCATGTCGAGGGCATCGTCGATGCCGGCACGGCCAACAACGCGGCCCTGAGCGGCGCCTGGGTGCCGGCGCTGGTGTTCGGCATCCCCGGCGACTCGATCACCGCGATCGTGATCGGCGTGCTCTACGTCAAGGGCATGAACCCGGGGCCGATGGTGTTCCTGCAGACCCCCGAGCTGATCTATGCCGTCTTCATCACCTTCTTCATCGCCAATCTGGCGCTGATCCCGTTCGGCTTTGCAGCGATCGGGCTTGCCCGCTACATCCTGCGCATCCCGCGCGGTATCGTGTGGCCGGTGGTGCTGTTGCTGTCGATGGTCGGCGCCTATGCCATCGACAATAGCCTGTTCGGCGTCGTCATCATGCTGGCGCTGGGCGTGCTGGCCTTCCTGATGGAGGAGAACGGCTTTCCGGTGGCGCCGGCGATCCTGGGCCTGGTGCTCGGCCCGATGCTGGAGGGGAATTTCCTGACCGCAATGATCAAGGCCGACGGCAATCTGCTGATGTTCTTCGACCGCCCGATCGCCGCGGTGCTTGGCGGGGTCACCCTGACGTTGTGGGCCGCACCGCTGGTCGTGATGGCGGTGCGCCGGGCAGGGCGCGGCGCGCGCGGCTGATCCGGCATGGCCCGGGGGTGGCGGTGTGTGCCATCGCCCGACGGGATCAGTCCGGCTATCGCCAGGACCCGAGCGGTTCGAACTCGACCATGTCGCCGGGGGCGAGGCGGTCCGTTTCGGCCGGGATCAGCGCGAGGCCGTCGGCGTGGGCGAGCGCCGCCACCCGGGCCGAGAACTCGGCTGGGGCAAGGGTCAGGCGCGGCAGTCCATCTGCCCCGACGCCTGCGACACGCGCGGGCCGGAACTCGCATCGGCCGGGGCGGCGGATCGCCCCGTCGGCAAGACGGGCGAGCATCCGGCGCGGCTGATGATCGGCGCCGGTGAGCGCGGCGACCAGCCGGCGACCAAAGACATGCCAGCCGACGAAGGCCGCGACCGGATTGCCGGGCAGGGCGAGCACCAGCGCCGGCCCCAGGCGCGCGAGGGTCAGCGGCTTGCCCGGTTTCATCGCCACCTTGCGCAGCAGAATCTCGCCGCCGGCGCGCAGGATCGCGTCGGCGAGGTGGTCTTCCTCGCCGACCGAGGCGCCGCCCGAGGTGACCACGAGATCGACGTCGCACGCCGCCTCGATCAGCGCCGCGGCGACCGCTGCGGGAGCGTCCGGCAGGCAGCCGCCGTCGGCGAGATCGACCGCGGGTCCGGCGATCAGCGCCGCCAGCATCGCACGGTTGACATCCCAGATCGCCCCCGGGGCGAGCGCCGTGCCCAGCGCGGCCAGTTCGGCGCCGGTGCTGAAAAGGCGCACCCCGAGCCGCCGGCGCACCGTGAGCGTCCCCGCCCCCGAGGCGGCCGCAAGCGCGATGTCGCGCGGATCGAGGCGCCGGCCCACGGGCAGGGTTTCGCACCCCCTGGCCATGTCCTGCCCGCGCGGGCGGATGTTCTCGCCG
>JAVVFE010000055.1:0-11975 GCA_032251175.1 Thermohalobaculum sp. | reverse complement strand
ATAGGGGATGATGCAGAAGGTGCAGCGATGATCGCAGCCGTTCTGCACCTGCACATAGGCCCGCGCCCGGGTGCCGAAGCCGTCGATCAGGTGCCCCGCCGTCTCGCGCGCGCTGAGGATGTCGTCGACCTGCACCCGCTCGGTCTCGCCGATCAGGTCGGGGACGGCGAGCGCGCGCCACGTCTCGGGCCGCATCTTTTCCAGATTGCCGATCACGCGGTCGACCTCGGGCATCGCGGCGAAGGTCTGGGCCTCGGTCTGCGCCGCACAGCCGGTCACGATCAGCGTGGCATCCGGGTGCTCGCGCCTGAGCTTCCTGATCTGCTGGCGCGCCTGGCGCACCGCCTCGGCGGTGACGGCGCAGGTGTTGACGACCACGGCGTTTCCCAGCCCCGCCTCGGCCGCGAGATCGGTCATCGCCTGCGTCTCGTAGGCGTTGAGCCGGCAGCCGAAGGTGGCAAAGACGGGCGGGCGCGCGGTCATGCGCCGACCCCCGCCAGGAACTCGGGCGAGAGCCACCCCTCGAACACATCGGCGACGGGCCCGGCCATCAGCACATGCCCGTCCTCGCGCCACTCCAGATCGAGCACGCCGCCGTCCAGCTCCATCGCGACCCGCCGGTCGAGCAGCCCCTTGCGCACCCCCGCCACCAGCGTCGCGCAGGCGCCCGAGCCGCAGGCCAGCGTGATGCCGGTGCCGCGCTCCCAGACCCTGAGGGGCAGACTGGCCCGGTCGCGCAGCTCGGCGAACTCGACATTTGTCCGTGCGGGGAACAGCGGGTGATGCTCGATCCGCGGCCCCATGGCGGCAAGGTCGACCGCCGCGACATCGGGCACGAAGAACACGCAATGCGGGTTGCCCATGCTGACCGCGCCGGGGGCGCCCTCGATCGGCAGGCTCAGGGTGTCGCAGGGTTCGGAGAGCGGGATCTCGTGCCAGTCGGTGCGCGCCGGCCCCATGTCCACCGTCACCCGCCCGTCCGCCTGGCGGGTGGCCCACAGCCGCCCGTTGTCGGTCAGCATCGCCACCTCGGCGTGCCCGGTCTCGGCCATCAGCAGATGCGCGACGCAACGCGTGGCGTTGCCGCAGGCGCCCGCCATCGAGCCGTCGGCGTTCCAGAAATCTACGCGCGCATCCGCGGCCCCGGCATCGCGGATCACCACCAGCTGATCGAAGCCGACGCCCCGGTGCCGATCGCCGAGCGCGCGGGCGAGGGCGGGCGTGACGACGCCGCCTGCCGCGCCGCGCGCGTCGAGGATCACGAAGTCATTGCCGAGCCCGTGCATCTTCTGAAAACGCAGGCCCGCAGACGCGCTCTGCCGCTCGAGTGTCATGGGTGTCCATATAACGCCACCGGGCACGGCGCACCAGTGTCGGGCCTCTTGACCCGGCCACCACCCCGCCCTAGGGTCCGCGCCGTCCGCGGCCCGCTGGGACCGTTCGGTAAGGGCGGGTAGCTCAGTGGTAGAGCAGCTGACTTTTAATCAGCTGGTCGTGGGTTCGATCCCCACCCCGCTCACCAACGAATCCATCCACTCCAGATCACGGCGCCGCGCTCGGGCGCCTCGGGTGGTGCCGGAGCCGGGCACTCTGTGCGCCGGGCCGCTGGTCATGGCCGACCCTCGGGGATCGGCGCCGGGGTAATCCGGATTGGCGCCGTCGCAGTCCATGCGGGTGTCGCCTTGCGTCGGGGTCAGGGCGCCGTGTCGCCCGGGTCCTTCGCCGCGGCAACACCTGCCTCAGTCGCCTCGGCTGCCATGCCGGCGCAGAGCTTCATCAGCCCCGCCGCCTCGTCGCTGTAGTCGCGTGCGGCGGTCGCGCAGAACTCGGTCACGACCCGTGCCGCGGCGTCGGGGGTCGAGCAGCGCATCAACCGGTCCTGCGCGGCGATGTCCGCGCCCAGCCTGCGGCGCGCGAAATCGAGAAGCTCGGCCTGGAACCGCAGGCTGTCGCGGATCATCCGAGTGTGAAGCTGCGCGACCGTGGCAAGCGACTTCTGGCCGGCCTTGGCCATCTCGCCCAGATCGACCGGCGCCCCGGATCGTCCCATTCCGCTCTGCTTGGTCATCGTTGTGCGTCCTCTGCCTGGTTTCACCGTTTCGGGCGGCGGCGCATCCTGCATTGATGCTGGGGCGCCGCCACGACAGACCCATCACCCCATCAGCCGGATAGCACACCGTCGACTGTCTCACTTTGACGCATGTCAAGGAGACACCAGGGATCGCTGCGAGTCGCAGCGCGCCCGGCCGCGCCGGTTTCTGCCGGCGCCTGCAGATCCGTGCCGCTGCCGCGGACCATTGCCCTGCCTGCTGCCGCACCCCTGCCACGCCCTGCCATGCACCTGCCGCGCGCGCGCGCCGGAAAAGTGGTATTCAGTTTTCCGCAAACCGCTCTAGAACAAGGGGCAGCGGCGCAGGCGCCGCGCGCCCCGATACCGCTGCGGCAGGAGACCCCATGGCAGGCGCCGACGACCCCCGCATCACGCCGTTCTCGACCCATTGGGGCACCTATCACGCCGAGGTGCGCGGCGGCCGGCTTACGGCGGTGCGCGACTATGCGGGCGACCCCGATCCGGCGCTGATCGGCCATGGCATCGTCGAGGCGCTGGACCACCCCACCCGGGTCGGCCGGCCGATGGTGCGCAAGGGCTTCCTGGCGCAGGGCCACCGCGGCGACCGCACCGGGCGCGGGCGCGAGCCGTTCGTGGCGGTGCCCTGGGACGAGGCGCTCGACCTCGCCGCGGCCGAGATCGCCCGGGTGCAGCGCGCGCAGGGCAACGAGGCGATCTTCGCGGGTTCCTATGGCTGGGCCTCGGCCGGGCGCTTCCACCACGCCCAGAGCCAGCTTCGCCGCTTCTTCAACCTGATCGGTGGCCATGTGCAGGCGATCGACACCTATTCCTACGCCGCGATCAGCGCGACCATGCCGCATGTGACCGGGCCGTTCCGCCAGATCCTGGACGGCGCGACATCGTGGAAGGTGATCGCGGAACATTCGACGCTGGTGGTGATGCTGGGCGGCCTCGCGCGCAAGAACGCGCAGGTCACCTCGGGCGGCGTGGGGCAGCACACGATGCGCGCGTGGCTGATGGCGGCCAAGGCGCGGGGCTGCGAGTTCGTCAATATCAGTCCGATCCGGACGGATGCGATCGCCGGGCTCGATGCCGACTGGATCGCGCCGCGCCCGGGGTCCGACACGGCGCTGCTGCTGGGGCTGTGCCATACGCTGCTGGCCGAGGGGCTGGCAGATCGGGGCTTTCTCGACCGCTATGCGACGGGGTTCGACCGCTTCGCGGCCTACCTTTTGGGCGATGGCGACGGGCAGGCGAAGGATGCCGACTGGGCCGCGGCCATCACCGGGGTCGAGGCCGGCACGATCCGGGCGCTGGCGCGGCGGATGGCGGCACACCGGACGATGATCACGATTTCCTGGTCGATCCAGCGCGCCGATCATGGCGAGCAGCCGGGCTGGGCGGCGGTGGCGCTCGCCGCCATGCTGGGCCAGATCGGGCTGCCGGGCGGCGGCTTCGGCATCGGCTATGGGTCCGAAAACGGCATCGGCAACCCGGTGCTGCCGTTTCAGTTCCCCGCCCTGCCGCAGCGCATGAACCCGGTCGCCGAGGCGATCCCGGTCGCGCGCATCGCCGACGCGCTGTTGCACCCCGGCGCGCCCTACGACTTCAACGGCGAGCGGCGGGTCTATCCCGACCTGCGGCTGGTCTACTGGACCGGCGGCAACCCGTTCCACCATCACCAGGATCTCAACCGCCTCGTGCGCGCGTTCCACCGGCCCGAGACGGTCATCGTCAACGAGATCTGGTGGACCGCAACGGCGCGCCATGCCGACATCGTGCTGCCCGCGACCACTGTGCTCGAGCGCGAGGACATCGCGATGACGCATTGGGAGCCGCTGATCGTCGCCATGCGCCAGGCGGTCGAGCCGGTGGGTGAGTCGCGGTCCGACCACCAGATCTTCGTGGGCCTTGCGCGGCGCTTCGGGGTCGAGGCCGCCTTCACCGAGGGGCGCAGCGAGGAGGAGTGGATCGAGCATCTATGGAACCAGTCCCGCCAGCGCGCGGCCGAGGCCGGGTTCGAACTGCCGACGCTGGCCGAACTGCGCGCCCGCGAGATGGTCGACCTGCCGCCCAACCCGCGCGAGCCGGTGCTCTACGACGCCTTCCGCGCCGACCCTGACGGCGCGCCGCTGAAAACCCCCTCGGGCAAGATCGAGATCTTCTCCCAGCGCGTCGCGGGCTTCGGCTATGCCGACTGCCCCGGCCACCCCGCCTGGATCGAGCCGCGCGAGTGGCTGGGAGCGGCGCTCGCCGCGCGGTTTCCGCTGCACCTGATCTCGAACCAGCCCAAGACCCGGTTGCACGGCCAACTCGACCCCGGCGGCGTCAGCCGGGCGTCGAAGATCCAGGGGCGCGAGCCGATGACGATGCACCCCGAAGATGCCGCCGCGCGGGGGTTGAAGGACGGCGATGTCGCGCGCGTCTTCAACGACCGCGGCGCCTGCCTTGCCGGCGTGATCGTGTCGGACAAGGTGCGCCCGGGCGTGGTGCAGTTGTCGACCGGTGCGTGGTATGACCCGATCGAGCCGTTCGGCATGTGCAAGCACGGCAATCCCAACGTGCTGACCGCCGACCGCGGCACCTCGCGGCTGGGGCAGGGGCCATCGGCGCATTCCACGCTGGTCGAGGTCGAACGCTGGCAGGGGCCGCTGCCCCCCGTGACCGCCTTCGCGCCGCCGCCGATCGAGGAGCGCGGCCCTCGCGATGCCTGACCGGCCCGCAGCGGTGCGGCGTGCCGATGATGAAGCGGGTGGGGAACGGGAATGCGCAGTTTCAGGCTTCTGGGGCTCATCGCGGTCGCGCTGGGGCTGGGCGTGCTCGGCGCCGATCTTGCCGCGGCGGTGCGGGCGGGGACGCCAATGCGGCTCTCGGCGCTGGGCGAGTGGTGGTTCGCGCTCCACCCCGGCAGCCTCCAGCTTCTGCAACCGGCCATCGAGCGGCATGTCAGCCCCGGGTTGTGGGATCCCTATGTCCTGACGCTGCTGGAATGGCCGCTCGCGCTCGAGGCGCTCGGCCTCGGCGCGGTGCTGCTGCTGCTGGGCCGGCCCTGGCGGCGGCGCTGAGCCTCAGGCCGCGTGGCGGCCGCGGCGCCCGGCGCGGTGGCTCGCGCGCTCGCGCATCTTCGGGTCGGCCTCGAACAGGGCCGCAAGCTGCTCGGTCACGGCGCCGGCAAGCTGTTCGGCATCGGTGATCGTCACCGCCCGCTGGTAATAGCGTGTCACGTCGTGGCCGATGCCGATGGCCAGAAGCTCGACCGCGCGCCGGCGTTCGATCATCGCGATCACCTCGCGCAGGTGGCGCTCGAGATAGGTCGAGGGGTTGACGCTGAGGGTGGAATCGTCGACCGGCGCGCCGTCCGAGATCACCATCATGATCTTGCGCTGCTCCGCCCGCCCGGTCAGGCGCTTGTGCGCCCATTCCAGCGCCTCGCCGTCGATGTTCTCCTTCAGCAGCCCCTCGCGCATCATCAGCCCGAGGTTGCGCCGCGCCCGCCGCCAGGGCGCATCGGCGGCCTTGTAGACGATGTGGCGCAGGTCGTTGAGCCGCCCCGGGTTGGGCACGCGCCCGGCGTTCAGCCAGTCCTCGCGGCTCTCGCCGCCCTTCCAGGCGCGGGTGGTGAAGCCCAGGATCTCGACCTTGACCTGGCAGCGTTCCAGCGTGCGGGCGAGCACGTCGGCGGTGATCGCGGCGATCGAGATCGGCCGCCCGCGCATCGAGCCCGAATTGTCGATCACCAGCGTTACCACCGTGTCGCGGAACTCGGTGTCCTTCTCGACCTTGAAGCTGAGCGGCGTCGTGGGGTTCGCGACCACGCGCGCAAGCCGTCCGGCGTCGAGAATGCCTTCCTCGCGGTCGAATTCCCAACTGCGGTTCTGCTGCGCCTGAAGCCGGCGCTGGAGGCGGTTGGCAAGCCGCGAGACGGCGCCCTTCAGGGGTTCAAGCTGCTTGTCGAGATAGCCGCGCAGGCGGTCAAGCTCGGCCTCGTCGGCCAGGTCCTCGGCGGTCACCACCTCGTCGTGCTTCTGGGTGAACACGCGGTAGGCCGGATCGGCCTCGGAGGGGGGGGCAGGCGCCCGCTCCTCGGGTGGCGGCATGCCCTCCTCGGCGTCGAGGGCATCCATCTCCTCGGCATCCTCGTCCGAGTCCGACATCTCGACTTCCATGCGGCGGCTGTCCTCGCGCTCGCCGCGCTGGTCGTCGGGCAGGTATTCCTGGTCCTGCTGGTCGTCGTCGCCGCCTTCCTCGCCGTCCTGGTTCTCGTCCTCGGCCTCGCCCTCGGACTGGTCGTCCAGCTCGTCGGGATTGGGCTCGTCGGGGTCGTCGCCAAGCTGGTCGCCATAGCCCAGCTCGTCGATCATCCGCCACGCCTTCTTCGCGAAGGCGGTCTGGTTCTCGAGGGTGTCGCCGATGCCGGCGACGCTGTCGCCCAGGTGGCTCTCGAAAAAGCCGCGCCAGATGTCGAGCAGATGCCCCGCGCCCTTCGGCAGCGGGCGCCCGGTGGTGGTCTCGCGCAGCATCAGCCCCGCGGCCTCGGCCATCGGCGCATCCTGGGTCGAGGCCATCGAGGCATAGCCGCGCTTCTCGGCCACGCTCGCAAGGCGGGCGTCGAGGTTGTCGGCAACGCCCGGCATCGCCCGCGCGCCGATCGCCTCGCAGCGCGCGTCCTCCAAAGCGTCGAAGATCGCGCGCGCCATCTCGCCGCGCGGCGCATAGCGGGCATGGGTGGTGTCGGAGTGGAACCGCTCGCGCAGCGCAAAGGCATCGGCGGTGCCGCGGGCCAGCATCACCTCGGCGCGGGTCATGCGGCGGCTGACCTGCGGCAGGCGGATGCCGGTGTTGGTGCGCCCCGGCGGGTCGGCGGAATAGGTGACCTCGATCTCGGCCTCGCCTGCGAGGGCGCGCGTGGCCTCGCCGAGGGCCTTCTTGAACGGATCGGCCGGGTTGTCGGACTTGTAGGTCATGTGCGCCCTGCGTCAGGACCCCCTCCCCGGCCCTCCCCCACGAAGGGGGGAGGGGGCGCCAGCGGAGGGGTCGTCGCAGACCGCAGGCGCCCGTGATGGCGGCACTCAGCCGAGACTGACCGAGGCCGCGCTTTCCGGCAGTTCCTGGCCGAAGCACTTCTGGTAGATCTCGGCCACCAACTGGCGCTCGAGTTCGTCGCACTTGTTCAGGAAGGTGAGCCGGAAGGCAAAGCCGATGTCGTGCCCGAAGATCTCGGCGTTCTGCGCCCAGGCGATCACGGTGCGCGGGCTCATCACGGTCGAGAGATCGCCGTTCATGAAGGCCTGCCGGGTGAGGTCGGCGACCGTCACCATCTGGTTGATGATCTTCTCGCGCCCGTTGGTGTAGGCTGGGCACTTGGCCAGCACGATCTGCGCCTCGGCGTCGTGCGGCAGATAGTTCAGGGTGGTGACGATCGACCAGCGGTCCATCTGGCCCTGGTTGATCTGCTGCGTGCCGTGATAGAGCCCGGTGGTGTCGCCCAGGCCCACGGTGTTGGCGGTCGCGAACAGGCGGAACGAGGGATGCGGCTTGATCACCTCGTTCTGGTCGAGCAGCGTCAGCTTGCCATCGACCTCGAGCACGCGCTGGATCACGAACATCACGTCCGGGCGGCCGGCGTCGTATTCGTCGAACACGATCGCCGTGGGGGTGCGCAGCGCCCAGGGCAGGATGCCTTCCTGGAACTCGGTGACTTGCACGCCTTCGCGCAGGCGGATCGCGTCCTTGCCGATCAGGTCGATCCGGCTGATGTGGCTGTCGAGGTTGACGCGGACGCACTGCCAGTTGAGGCGCGCGGCCACTTGCTCGATATGGGTCGATTTGCCGGTGCCGTGATAGCCCTGGATCATCACGCGGCGGTTGTGGGCGAAGCCGGCGAGGATGGCGAGCGTGGTATCGCGGTCGAAGCGGTAGGTGGTGTCGATTTCGGGCACGCGCTCGGTCGGCTCGGCAAAGCCCTTGACCGTCAGGTCGCTGTCGATGCCGAACAGCTTGTGCACCGAATACTCGACCGTCGGAACCTCTGCCGGGCTTCTGCTGCTGCCGTCTGCCATCTCGTCCTCCATCAGCCTCCGCCGACCGTGTGAACCATAGGCCCGGGCGATGCAAGAGCAAGCGCGACATCGCGCGCGCGGCGCGTGTCGGCCTCCAGCGGTCACGGGCGGGGTGATCGGGATGACGCCGATATAGGGCAGCCCGGCGCCGCAGGGAAGGCGCAACTGCGCTCCGGCCGCGCACCTGCCTGCGGCCTGCGTGCCTGGCCGGCGGGGTCAGTCGCGGAAGTTGCGGCTGCCGCGCAGCACCTGCCAGGCCTTGAGCACGCGCGCGAGGCGCTCGGGCTCGGCGTTCTGGCCGCCGTTCATGTCGGGGTGCAGTTCCTTGACCAGCGCGCGGTAGCGCCGGCGCACCTCGAGCCGGGTTTCGACCTGATGGGCCAGGCCCAGCGTGTCCATCGCCTTCTGCTCCTCGCGCGTCAGGCGCCGGCGCGGCCGCTCCTCGCCGGGGCGGCGGGCGGGGTTGATGGTGGCGGCGGCGCCCAGCACGTCGAGCGGGTCGCGCATGCCGAACCGCTCCCAGGCGCGGCCGTCGCTGTGGTGCTGGGTGAAGCCCATGGCCGCGTTCGCGCCGCTGCCCATGCGCCAGGTCGGCCGCTCCCAGACGGTGGCGTTGCGCAGCCGCTCCTCGAGCGCGGCCGCATCCAGCCCCTCGAAGAAGTTCCAGGCGGCGTTGTAGTCGCGCACATGGTCGAGGCAAAACCAGCGGAACTCGTTCAGCCGCTCGGGGCTGGCGGGCGCGCGGTAGTGCCCGCCGGCGGTGCAGCCGGGCCATTCACAGGCGCGCTCGGACGCATCGAACGCGCCCGACATTCCGCGCGCGCGCATCCGCCGCCGCTTGTCGGCGGTGACCGAGACGTCGTAATCGAGATGGCGGTTCGGTGGCATCGAGGTCCGTTCGGCAGTCTTGCGTCTTGCCCCTCATGTAGGGAGCATCAGATCATAGCCTAGAGAAAATGAACTCCAATTCTTGACATGAGGAATCCGGCCATGACCGTCGCCGAAACCATCGAGCGCAAGCTGCGCGACGCCTTCGCGCCTGTCTCGTTCGATCTTCTCGACGAGAGCGAGAAGCACCGCGGCCATGGCGGCTGGCGCGAGGGGGGCGAGACGCATTTCCGCCTGCGCATGACCGCCGCGGCCTTCGCCGGTCAATCCCGCGTCGCCCGCCAGCGCGCGGTCAACAAGGTGCTGGCCGACGAGCTTGCCGGCCCGGTTCATGCCTTCGCCATGGAACTGAGCGCCCCGGACGAGGCAGGGGCCACGGCCTCCTGACCCGCGGCTTTCCGGCCAGACCGGACGGCGACGCGCCGGGCCTGCGCCCTCAGCCGTTGTTGTTCGGCAGGTTCTCCATCTGTGCCATGCCGATCGCGTGATAGCCGCAATCGACGAACAGCACGTCGCCCGTGGTCGAGGCGCCGAGGTCCGACAGCAGGTAGACCGCCGCGCCCCCCACATGCTCGAGCGCGGCGTTGCGCCTGAGCGGCGCGTTCTCCTCGGTCGCCTTGAACACCCGCCGCGCGCCGCCGATGGCCGACCCCGCCAGCGTGCGCATCGGCCCCGGGCTGATCGCGTTCACCCGGATGCCCTTCGGCCCGAGGTCGTTGGCCAGATAGCGCACCGATGCCTCGAGCGCGGCCTTCGCCACGCCCATCACGTTGTAGTTCGGCATCACCCGCTGCGCGCCGAGATAGGTCATCGTGACCAGCGCCCCGCCATCGGGCATAAGATCCGCCGCCCGGCGCGAGACATCGACGAAGGAAAAGCACGAGATGTCCATCGACCGCAGGAAGTTCCCGCGCGTGGTATCGGCGAATCGGCCGGTGAGTTCCGCCTTGTCGGAATAGGCGATGGCGTGGACCAGGAAATCCATCGTGCCCCAGTCGCGCTTCAGCGTCGCGAACACCGCCTCGAGGCTGGCGTCGCTGGTCACGTCGGCGTCCATCACGATCGAGGCGCCCAGACTTTCGGCCAGCGGGCGCACGCGCTTCTCGAAGGCGTGGCCCTGATAGGTGAAGGCAAGCTCGGCGCCCTGCGCGTGCAGCGCCTGCGCCACGCCCCAGGCGATCGAGTGGTTGTTGGCAACTCCCATGATCAGCCCGCGCTTGCCCGCCATCAGACCGGCCATCGGCTGCCCCCCGCTCATCCGTGATACCGACTGAGCGCGAGCGTCGCGTTCGTGCCGCCAAAGCCGAAGCTGTTCGAGATCACCGTGTCGAGCCCGGCCCCGTCGATCCGCGAGGTCACCACCGGGGCGCCGGTGAAGTCTGGATCGAGCGCCTCGACATTCGCGCTCGCCGCGATGAAGTCGCCCTGAAGCATCAGCAGGCAGTAGATCGCCTCCTGCACGCCGGTGGCGCCGAGGCTGTGGCCGGTGAGCGACTTGGTCGAGGAGAAGCGCGGCTCGGTGCCGCGGCCGAACACCTCGCGGATCGCCTCGACTTCCTTCTTGTCACCCACCGGGGTCGAGGTGCCGTGGGTGTTGATGTAGTCGACCTTGCGCCCGTCCAGCGTGGCGATCGCCTGCCGCATGCAGCGCACCGCGCCCTCGCCCGAGGGCGCCACCATGTCGTAGCCGTCCGAGGTGGCGCCGTAGCCCGTCACCTCGCCGTAGATCTTCGCGCCGCGTGCCAGCGCGCGGCTCAGCTCCTCCAGCACCACGACGCCCGCGCCGCCGGCGATGACGAAGCCGTCGCGGTCCTTGTCGTAGGCCCGGCTCGCGCGCTGGGGCGTGTCGTTGAACTTCGAGCTCATCGCCCCCATGGCGTCGAACAGGCACGACATGGTCCAGTCGAGTTCCTCGCCGCCGCCGGCAAAGACGATGTCCTGCTTGCCCCACTGGATCTGCTCGACGCCATTGCCGATGCAATGTGCCGAGGTCGAGCAGGCCGAGGTGATCGAATAGTTGATCCCCTTGATCTTGAATGGTGTGGCCAGCGTCGCCGAGTTGGTCGACGACATCGTCTTGGGCACCGCGAAGGGCCCGATCCGGCGCGGTCCGCCCTTGTGCAGCACGGTCTGGTGCGCCTCGAACAGCGCCTTGGTCGACGGCCCGCCCGAGCCCATCACCAGGCCGGTGCGCTCGTGGCTCACCTCGGCCTCGGTCAGGCCCGCATCGGCGATCGCCTGTTCCATCGCGATGTAGTTCCAGGCCGCGCCATCGCCCATGAAGCGGCGCACCCGCTTGTCGACCATCGCCTCGATGTCGACATCGGGCTTGCCATGGACCTGACAGCGGAAGCCGCGCTCGGCGTAATCGGGCGCGAACACGATGCCCGAGCGGCCCTCGCGCAGGCTTGCCGTCACGGTCTGCGCGTTCGCGCCGATCGACGAGACGACCCCAAGTCCGGTGATGACGACACGACGCATGAGCCCTTGCTCCCGGTTCTGGTTCGCCCCCGGCGGGGCCGTCAGGCGGTTTCGGTGAACAGGCCGACCCGCATGTCGGTGGTGGTGTAGATCACCTGCCCGTCGGCTTCCATCTGGCCGTCGGCGATCCCCAGCTTCAGCTTGCGGTCGATCACCCGCTTCAGCGTCACGGTGTAGCGCACCAGCCGCGTGGCGGGCGTGACCTGCCCCGAGAACTTGACCTCGCCGACGCCCAGCGCCCGGCCGCGCCCGGGCATGCCGGTCCAGCCGAGGAAGAAGCCGGTCAACTGCCACAGCGCATCCAGTCCCAGACAGCCCGGCATCACCGGGTCGCCCAGGAAATGGCACTGGAAGAACCAGAGGTCGGGGCGGACATCAAGCTCGGCCACCACCTCGCCCTTGCCGTTTGCACCGCCATCGGCGGAGATTGCGGTGATGCGGTCGAACATCAGCATCGGCGGCGCGGGAAGCTGTGC
>JAVVFE010000054.1:0-11995 GCA_032251175.1 Thermohalobaculum sp. | reverse complement strand
AATTTCTACCGGTTTGCGGCGGCCGACATGGCCAGCCCCGCGTTCCGACCCAAGGCGATCTCGCTGGTCATGACGGGGGGCCTGTTCGCGGCGCTGCTGGGGCCGGAACTGGTGATCCGGTTCCAGGACGCGATGGAGCCGATCCCCTTCGCCGGCGCCTATCGCGTGCTGATCGCGCTGAACGTGATCGGCATCATCCCGGTGCTGTTCCTCGACATCGAGAAGCCCGCGCGGCGGCGGCGGGGCGAGCGCGCCGGCCGGCCCTGGCGCGAGATCCTGTCGGACCGGCGGGTGGTGGTGGCGATGCTGTGCGCGATGGTGTCCTACGCGCTGATGAACCTGGTGATGACCTCGACGCCGCTGGCGATGATCGGCTGCGGCTTCGGCACGGCCGATGCCGCGGGGGTGGTGCGGCTGCACGTGCTGGCGATGTATGCACCCAGCTTCTTCACCGGGCCGATGATCGCCCGGTTCGGCGCGCCGCGGATCATCGCGGCCGGGCTGGGCTGCCTCGCGCTCGCGGCCGTCATCGCGCTGGCGGGCATCGCGATCGAGAACTTCACCGCGGCGCTGATCGTGCTGGGGATCGGCTGGAATTTCGGCTTCATCGGCGCCACCACGATGCTGGCGGGCGCCTACCTGCCCGCGGAGCGCGCCAAGGTGCAGGGGCTGAACGACTTCCTGGTGATGGGGCTGGTGACGATCGCCTCGTTCGGCTCGGGCGCGCTGATGGCGGGGTTCGGCTGGTCGGCGGTCAACCTGGCGATGCTGCCGTTCCTGACGGTGGCGGGCGCCGCGCTGATCTGGCTGGTGCTGCGCGAGGGCGAGCGGGCGCGCGGCTGAGTTGGGCGCCCGGAGGCGGTGGCCAAAGGTCGGAGCCCGGAAGCGGCCGGGCCGCGTCCGGCTTAATTGTCGGACAACTGATCGACCGTGACGTTGCCGACATTGCCCAGGATCTGCTGGAGCACCGTCAGCTCGCTGCCGCGGGTGGGCGTGGTGCGGATCTCGAGATCGACGAACTTGCCGTCCTCGAGCCCGTAGCGGTTGATCGAGGCCACGGTGTCGTTCTCGTCGAAGGCAATCGCGACCACGCGGCGGTCGGTCACCTTCGGGGCGTGCCAGGTCAGCCGCTCGACGGTGGTCGAGACATAATACCAGTGGTCCTCGGTGAACACGCCATCCAGCCCCGGCCGGCCGATCTTGCGCCTGAGCGAGCCGCGGGTGTCCTGGCCCACCACGACTTCCGCAAGCTGGTCGTCGGGCGGCGCGAAGCCATGGGTGCTGATGACGGGCGTGCAGCCCAGCACCGTCGCGCCAAGCACGCAGGCACACGCCAGATGTCCGATCCGCATCATGCTCCGGTCCCCTGCTGATGCTGCTTCCCCTACCGCGCGGCGCCGTTAAATTCAAGCGAGGCGCGTGCCCCCTTGCACAACGCGCCGTGCCGGCCGATGACGGACAGCAACCACGGAGCGTGACGATGACCGATCCCGACCTGACCGACCCGCGCCCGCTGCCCGTCACGCATCCGATTGCGGTGCGCGCGCTGGCGGCCGAGGGCGAGACGCCGTTCGACCTCAGGCCCGACGCCGCGGCGCGCGCGCGCCTGGTGCAGCACCTCGGGGTCGCCGCGCTCGACGATGTCGCGCTGACCGGCAGCCTGCGCCCGCATGGCCGCAAGGGCTGGCGGCTCGAGGCGCGGCTGCGCGCGCGCGTGGTGCAGGCCTGCATCGTCACCCTGGACCCGGTCGCGAGCGTGATCGACCAGCCGGTGGTGCGCACCTACCTGCCGGGCGCCGCGCCGGCGGTCGCGCTCGATCTCGGCACCGACGGCGAGGCCGAGGATCCGCCCGAGCCGCTGGGCGAGGCGATCGAGCTGGGCGCGATTCTGGTCGAGGAGCTGGCGCTGGCGATCGAGCCCTACCCGCGCGCGCCCGGCGCCGAACTGGGCACCCTGGTCAGCACCCCGCCGGGCGCCGCGCCGCTGGACCCCAAGGCGGAAAAACCGTTTGCCGGCCTTGCCCGCCTGCGCGACCGGCTGGGCGGAGACAGCGATTGAGCAGCGGAAAAAAGCACTTGCCCCCGCCCCGAAAGCGAGTATTTTCCGCGTCTCGTTCACCGGGGAACCCAACCGCGGCGCAAACCTGCGCGGCGGCAACGTGCGCCGGCAAGAGCCACAGCGACATCCTGCGCCCGCGACGGGCGCCAGACCGACGAGAGCAGAGGTTTTATCATGGCAGTCCCCCAGAACCGAAAGACGCGGTCCAAGCGCGGGATGCGCCGCAGCCACGATGCGCTGAAGGCGGTGGCCTCGAACGAGTGCCCGAACTGCGGCGAGCTGAAGCTGCCCCATCATGTGTGCGGCGCCTGCGGTCATTACCACGATCGCGAAGTGGTTGCGCAGGCGACCGAGGTCGATCTCGACGAAGACGCCGCCTGAGTGCTCCCGCCGGCTCGACCGGCGCCCTGCGGCCCGCCGCCCGGTCCGGGCGTTGCGGGCCTTTGAGTCCACAGGCGAAATGACCCGCGCAACCGTAATCTCCGTTGACGCGATGGGGGGGGACAAGGGGCCCGCTCCTGTCCTCGGTGGGCTCAACCGGGCGCTCCGGGATGCGCCGCAACTCAGCTTCATCCTGCATGGCGACGAGAAGGCGCTGGCGCGGCTGCTGCGCAAGCGTTCCTTCGCGGGCCTGCGCGCGCGGGTCGAGCTGCGCCACACCGACGATGTCGTCCGCATGGCCGACAAGCCCTCGCGGGCGCTGCGCGAGCATCGCGGCAGCTCGATGTGGAACGCCATCGAGACGGTCAAGAGCGGCGAGGCCGGCGCGGTCGTGTCGGCCGGCAACACCGGCGCGCTGATGGCGATGTCGGTGCTGTTGCTGCGCAAGGCGCCGGGAATCGACCGCCCGGCGATCGCGGTGCACTGGCCCTCGCGCACCCCGCATGGCTACAACACCGTGCTCGACATGGGCGCCGACATCCGCGCCGATGCCCGGAACCTGGTTCAATATGCCGTGATGGGCGCCGAATACGCGCGGCTGAATTTCGGCCTGGTCCGCCCGCGCGTGGGCATCCTGAACGTCGGCACCGAGGCGATGAAGGGGCGCGACGACCTGCGCGACGCGCTGCGCGTGCTGACCGATGCCGCCAGCGCGCCCGACGCCGATTTCGACTGCGTGGGCTTCGTCGAGGGCACGCAGATGTTCGCAAGCGGCGTCGATGTGTTCGTCACCGACGGCTTCACCGGCAACATCGCGCTCAAGACCGCCGAAGGCACCGCCGCCTTCGTCAGCGAGGGGCTGCGCGCGGCGTTCAGCCATTCGCTGCTGTCGCGGCTGGCGGCGCTGGTGGCGATGGGCTCGCTCAAACGCTTCGCCCGGCGGATCGACCCGCGGCGGGTGAATGGCGGCGTGTTCCTGGGCCTGAACGGCGCGGTGATCAAGAGCCACGGCAGCGCCGATGCGGTGGGCTTCGAGGCCGCCGTCCGCCTGGCGGCGAAGATGGCGGCAACCGACTTCGCCTCGGGCGTCGAGCAGCGGCTCGCCCGGATCAACGACATGACAGCCGCCGATCGCGCCCGGAACTCTGCCCGGCCGGCGAGCGAGCAAGGAGGCGACGAATGAGCGTGCTGCGGAGCCTGGCGATCGGGTGTGGCCATTTCCTGCCCGAGCGGGTGGTCACGAACGACGAGCTTGCCCGCACGCTCGACACCTCGGACGAGTGGATCATCAGCCGCACCGGCATCCGGCGGCGCCACATCGCGGCCGAGGGCGAGCTGACCTCGGACCTCGCGATCCGCGCGGCCGAACGCGCGCTGGCCGCGGCCGGCATGTCGGCCAGCGACCTCGACGCCATCGTGCTGGCGACCGCGACGCCCGACCAGACCTTCCCCTCGACCGCCACGCGGGTGCAGGACGCGCTGGGGATGCATCGCGGCTTTGCCTTCGACATCCAGGCGGTCTGCGCCGGCTTCATCTATGCGCTGGCCAATGCCAACGGGCTGATCCTGAGCGGCATGGCCGAGCGGGTGCTGGTGATCGGGGCCGAGACCTTCTCGCGCATTCTCGACTGGCAGGACCGCTCGACCTGCGTGCTGTTCGGCGACGGCGCGGGGGCGGTGGTGCTGGAGGGCGGCATCGGCACGGGCACGCCGGCCGACCGCGGCGTGCTGGGCACCTGCCTGCATTCCGACGGTGCGCACAACCGCATCCTCTACGTCTCTGGCGGGCCGTCCTCGACCGGGCACGCGGGCGTGCTGAAGATGGAGGGGCGCGAGGTGTTCCGCCACGCCGTGCAGAAGCTCGCGGACGTCGCCGACGAGGTGATGGCGAAGGTCGGCGTCACCGGCGCCGAGGTCGACTGGATCGTGCCGCATCAGGCCAACATCCGCATCATCGAATCGACCGCCAAGCGGGCCGGAATCCCGATGGAGAAGGTCGTGGTGACCGTCGAGGACCATGGCAACACCTCGGCCGCCTCGATCCCGCTCGCGCTCTCGGCCGCGGTCGGCGACGGGCGCATCCAGCCCGGCCATCTGCTGCTGATGGAGGGCATCGGCGGGGGTCTGGCGTGGGGCTCGGCGCTGCTGCGCTGGTGAATCGGCGGCGGTCCTCGGGCGCCGCTTTCGCATTGCAGCACAAGCCATTGACATTGACTCGTTTTCCTTGCCTGCCCTATGCTCTTGCGCAGGCGCGCGGAACGGAGCGCCCTCGAGCGGAGGGGAACATGGCAGGCAACACGCTGACGCGGTCGGACCTGAGCGAGGCGGTCTATCGCGAGATCGGCCTTTCGCGCAACGAATCGGCCGAAATGGTCGAAAGCATTCTCGACCAGATCTCGGACGCGCTGGTCCGCGGCGAGCATGTCAAGATTTCCTCGTTCGGCACCTTCACGGTGCGCGACAAGGGCGCCCGGATGGGCCGCAACCCCAAGACCGGCGAGGAGGTTCCGATCGAGCCGCGCCGCGTGCTGGTGTTCCGCCCCTCGCACATCATGAAGGAACGGGTGAACGGGGGCGAGGCGTGAGCACCCAGCCCGCGTCCCAGCAGGCAGGCCCGGCCAAGTCGCCCGAGGCATTCCGGACGATCAGCGAAGTTGCCGACGATCTCGACCTGCCGCAGCACGTCCTGCGGTTCTGGGAAACCCGGTTCAGCCAGATCAAGCCGCTGAAGCGCGGCGGCGGGCGCAGGCTGTATCGCCCCGACCATGTCGCCCTGCTGCGCGGCATCAAGGCGCTGCTGTATGGCGACGGGATGACGATCAAGGGCGTGCAGAAGGTGCTGCGCGAACAGGGCGCGAAGGCGGTCATCTCGCGCGGCCGGATCGAGGCGGGCGAGGCGCCGCCGACCCCTGCCCTGCCCGAGGACGTGCCGGCCCGGCTCGCCTCGCTGAAGGCGCGGCTCGGCGGCGGCCAGCCGGCGGCGGCGGAGGCGAGCCCGGCGGCGCGGATCCAGGCCTCGATCGAGCGGCTCGAATCGGTGCTCGCGCGGCTGGAGCGGTCCTGAGCCGCGCGGCTTCGGCGGCCCTTCGGGGACGCGGGACGAACGGTGCGGCGGGCACTGCGGCGGGGCAAAAAACACCGTCGCTTTCCCATTGAACTGGCGGGCGCAGCTTGTATAAGGGCGTCCACGGCTGTCGGGCCGTAGCGCAGCCTGGTAGCGCGCTTGCATGGGGCGCAAGAGGTCGTGAGTTCGAATCTCGCCGGCCCGACCAACACCGAGACGCCAGCGGCCCGGCCGCTGGCGTTTTCGTTTCCGGGCGCGCCCGGCGCCGAGCGAGGCCGAGGGAGGACAGGCATGACAGACGGCGTGATCCCCTCGCAGGGCCTGCGCGCGATGATCGCGGCGGGCGAGATCGCGGCCGAGCCGGCGATCACGACCGGGCAGATCCAGCCCGCCAGCCTCGACCTGCGGCTGGGCCGGCGCGCCTGGCGGATGCGGGCGAGCTTCCTCGCCGGGCGCTCGCGCACGGTGGCCGAGCGGCGCGACGACTTCGCGATGCACGAGATCGACCTCGAGCGCGGGGCGGTGCTGGAAACCGGCTGCGTCTACCTGGTCGAGCTGGCCGAGCGGCTTGCCCTGCCCGCCGACATCTCGGCGGCGGCGAACGCGAAAAGCTCGACCGGGCGGCTCGACCTGCTGACGCGGCTGATCACCGACCGCTCGGCCGAGTTCGACCGGGTCGAGGCGGGGTATCGCGGCCCGCTCTATGCCGAGATCAGCCCGCGCACCTTCTCGGTGCTGGCGCGGCCGGGGATCGCGCTCAACCAGATCCGCTTCCGCCGCGGCGATGCGACGCTCGACGACGACGCGCTGCGGGCGCTGAACGCCGCCGACCGGCTGGTCGATGTCGAGCCGGTGATCGACGGCGGCCTCGGCTTCTCGGTCGATCTGCGCGCCAGCGGCCCCGGTGGCCCCGGCGGCATCGTCGGCTGGCGGGCGCGGCGCCATGCCGGGCTGATCGACCTGACCCGCATCGGACATTACCCGGTCGAGGAGTTCTGGGAACCGGTGCGCCCCGGCCCGCATGGCGGCATCATCCTCGACCCCGGCGCGTTCTACATCCTGGTGAGTCGCGAGGCGGTGTCGATCCCGCCGCAGACCGCGGCCGAGATGATGCCCTACATGGCGGTGGCGGGCGAATTCCGGGTGCATTACGCGGGCTTCTTCGATCCCGGCTTCGGGCACCGCTCGACCGGCGGGTCGGGCTCGCGCGGCGTGCTCGAGGTGCGCTGCCACGAGGCGCCCTTCGCGCTCGAACACGGGCAGGTGGTGGGCCGGCTGGTGTTCGAGCGGATGGCCGAGGTGCCGGACCTGCTCTATGGCCGCGACATCGGCTCGACCTATCAGGGCCAGGCGCTGAAGCTCGCCAAGCACTTCCGCGCGCCCTGAGGGCGGCCGGAGGTCGGGCCCGTGCGGGACCATCGTGCCCCGCCCGGCCCGGCTCGCGGCGCCGCCGCGACGGCGGGCTGCGACGGCGGGCAGACCGCCTTCGGCCGCCCGAAGCCGCGCTGTCCCGGGCTTGACCCGGGACCTCCCTGGATGGGGTGCCGCGGGCATCTGGGCCCCGGCGCGGCGACCGGGGCAGCGAGGCTTCCGCACGGCGGGGTTTCCGCGCGGGTCAGGGTGGACCGGTTCGACAGGGCGTGATCGCGGCGCCGGTATCAGCGCGGCGCCGGGTCGCCCCCGGCACCGCGCTCGCCACCGTCCGCCTCGTCCTCGAACATGTCCGAGGTGTCGTCCCCCGCCTCGCGCTCGTCGCCCTCGCCCCCCTCGGGCGGCATCGCGTCGAGCAGCCCCGCGGCGCGAAGTTCCTTCAGCCCCGGCAGGTCGCGCGCGCTTTCCAGACCGAAATGGTCGAGGAAGGCGTTGGTGGTCATGAAGGTGACCGGCCGGCCCGGGGTCTCGCGCCGCCGCCCCAGCCGGATCCAGTCGAGTTCGATCAGCAGGTCGAGCGTGCCCTTCGAGACGCTGACGCCGCGGATCTCCTCGATCTCGGCGCGGGTGGTGGGCTGGTGATAGGCGATGATCGCGAGCGTCTCGATCGCCGCGCGCGACAGGCGGCGGGCCTCGGCCGCCTCGCGCCGCATCAGGAAGCCCAGGTCGGGCGCGGTGCGGAACGCCCAGCCGGGGCCGACCCGCACCAGCCGCACGCCCCGCCCCTCGTAGCGCCGGCGCAGAAGCTCGAGCGCCTGCCCGGCATCGGTGCCGTGCGGCAGGCGTTCCTCGATCTGGGCGCGGGTCATCGGCTCGGCGGCGGCGAACAGCAGGGCCTCGACCATGCGCTCCTGCTCGGGCAGCGGCGGCGCGTCGAACAGCGTCTCGATCGCGCGCGGCGCACCGTCCGCCTCGGCGGCGTCGTCCGTCATCCGACGGTCTCGACCGCCGGCACGGGCACGCGCCGGCGCAGGAACAGCGGCGCGAAGGTCTCGGCCTGCCGCAGCTCGATCTCGCCGCGCTTGGCAAGCTCCAGCGAGGCGGCGAAGCACGACGCCAGCGCGCTGCGCCGGCGCGCCGGGTCAAGCCCCCAGCCCTCGGGCAGGAAGGCCGCGAGGCTGCCCCAGTCGAGCGTCTGGCCGATCAGGCTTTTCAGCCGGTCGAGGGCTGCGTCGATGGCGAACAGCGCGGTGCGGTCGATCTGCAGCGGGCGGTATTCCTCGCGGGTCTTGACCCGGGCATAGGCGCGCAAGAGGTCCGAGAGCGAGGCCGACCATTCGGTGCGGCGGCGCACGGTCATCGCCTCGGTCATGCCGCGGGCAAAGATGTCGCGGCCAAGCTGGTCGCGCGCCATCAGCCGCGCGGCCACCCGGCGCATCGCCTCGAGCCGTTCGAGCTGGAAGGCGAGGCGCGCGGCCAGCTCGTCGCCCGACGGCCCCTCGGCGGTGTCGGGCTGGGGCAGCAGCAGGCGCGATTTCAGGTAGGCGAGCCAGGCCGCCATCACCAGATAGTCGGCCGCAAGCTCGATCCGCATCCGCCGCGCCTCGGCCATGAAGGCGAGATACTGCTCGGCCAGTTGCAGGACCGAAATGCGGCGCAGGTCGACCTTCTGCGCGCGCGCGAGCGTCAGCAACAGGTCGAGCGGCCCCTCGAACCCGTCGACATCGACCGTCAGCGTCTCGGCCTCGATGGCGGCGGCGTCACGGGGCGTGCCCTCGAAGGCGGCGAGCGCGTCGAGGTCGAAGATGTCGTCAGGCATGGGCGGCCTCTCCGGTCAGGGCGCGATAGCGGGCGTGGGCGGCATCGGCGTCGAAGGCGTCGGGCGCCCGGCGCGCGGCCAGCGCGCGCTCGGCCCGCGCCAGCGCCCGGCCGGCAAGGCGGGGGGCGACGGCGGCGATCGCCTCCATCTCGGGCAGGTCGCCATTGCAGTGCAGGATCAGGTCGCAGCCGGCGCCGATCGCGCCCGCGACCCGCGCGGCCATCGGCCCCGAGAGCGCGTGCATCGCCAGGTCGTCGGTCATCAGGCAGCCGTCGAAGCCGATCCGCGTGCGGATCAGGTCGATGCAGGCGGGCGAGAGCGTGGCGCAGGCGTCCGGGTCGATCGCCTCATAGACGATGTGCGCGGTCATCCCCAGCACCTCGCCGGCCAGCGGGCGGAAGGCGGCGAAATCGGTGGCGTCGAGCGTGGCGAGGTCGGTGGCGACCCGGGGCAGCGCCAGGTGGCTGTCGACCATCGCCCGGCCATGGCCCGGCAGGTGCTTGATCACCGGCAGCACGCCGCCGGCCTTCAGCGCGTCGCACACCACCTGCGCCCGGGCGGCGACCAGCGCGGGCTCGGTGCCGAGCGCGCGGGCGCCGATCACGTCGTGGCTGCCCGGCACCGGCAGGTCCAGCAGCGGCATGCAGTCGACATCGATGCCGAGCGCCGCAAGCTCGGCCGCGATGATGCGGTAGCGCAGACCCAGCGCCGCGCGCGCTGCGGCCTCGTCGCGACCTTTGAGCAGTTCGCCCACCGGGCACCAGCCGCGCCAGTGCGGCGGGCGCAGGCGGGCGACGCGGCCGCCTTCCTGGTCGATCAGCACGGGGGCGTTCCAGCCCACGGCATTGCGCAAATCCTGAACCAGCGCCGACACTTGCGCCTGGGTCTCGATATTGCGCGCGAACAGGATGAAGCCCCAGGGCGCGGCGACGCGCAGGAAATCCCGCTCGCGCGCGGACAGTTCTGGCCCGGCGACACCGAAGATCGTGGCCGAGGGCGCGGCCATCTCAACCCCTCCGGTCGGTGTTGATCGCGACGAGGCAGTCCTGCCCGCGCGCCTTCAGCGCCTGGCAGACGGTGTTGGCCTCGTGCCCGTCGCGGAACGGGCCGACGCGCAGGCGGTAGTAGACCGTGCCGCCCGAGGTGGTCTGCTGCACCGCCAGCGCCCGGCCCGACAGGATGTCGCGGTTGGCCTGGAGGATGCGCTGCCATTCGGTGTCGACCTCGCCCCGCTCAGGGAAGGCGCCAAGCTGCACCTGGATCTGCGAGGTCGCGGCCCGCTCGCGCAGGTCGGCATCGACATCGACGGCCGCGGCGGCAGCGACGCGCGCGGCCAGATCATCGGGCTTGCCGCGCACGGTGGGGCTGTAGGGCGGCGCCTGTCCGCTGCCGCTGCCGACCGGCGGGGTCGGCTCGCCCGAACCCGATTCGCTCAGCACGCGGCGCAGGCTTTCTGCGATCAACGCCTGTTCGGCTTCGATCAGCGGGCTTGCGCCCGTGTCGCCGCCCGGCAGGGTCTCGGGCTCGGCGAGTTCCTCGACCCCGCCGACCACCGCCGAGACCACCTCGGTGCCGGCTGCGGGCTCCCGGGCGGCAAGGCGGCCCATCGCGACATCCTCGGCCGTGGGGGCAGGCGGCGGCGGGGCCAGCGAGATCTGCGGCGCCGAGCCGGTCTGGCCCGATGCCGCATCGAAGGCGCGCACGTCCTGGTGGGGGGTGACGGCGCCGCCGGGATCCTCGGGCCGCTCCTTCGCCGGGTCGGCGGCGGCACGGATCAGCGGCACCTCGCCCGGCTCGCGGGTGGTGACGCGCCAGGACCACAGCGCGACCCCCGCGACCAGCGACACCGCCACCGCGGCGCCGATCCAGATCGACAGGGTAGCCCGCCAGCCGCCGCGCGCATGCGCGGCACTGAGAGCATCGGCATAGTCCTCGTCGGTGTCGTAATAGGCTTTCATAGCCTCCCGCGCCTGTCGCGCCCCGGCGAGGCTTCCGGGGTATGCCTGCTCTGCCCCAGTTTATTTTTAATCGTGACTATTTCATTTCACGCGCCGGGGTCACGCCCAGAATACCAAGCCCGGCCGAAATGACAACTCTGACGGCAAGCGTCATGGCCAGCCGGGCGCAGGTTTCGGCGGGCGCGTCGGGCTGCACGAAGCGCAGCCCCGGCTCGTCCTGTCCGCGGTTCCACAGCGCGTGGAATTCCGACGCCAGGTCATACAGATAGAACGCCACCCGGTGGGGTTCGTGATGATGCGCCGCCGCCTCGACCAGGCGCGGCCATTCGGCGAGCTTCTTCATCAGCGTCAGCTCGGCCGGATCGCGCAGGATCGCAAGATCCGCCTGCCCCAGCGCCGCCTCGTCCACCGCCATGCCCTTGTCGGCGGCGGCGCGGAACACCGAATGGGTCCGGGCGTTGGCGTATTGCACATACCAGACCGGGTTGTCGCGGCTCTGCTCCATCGCCTTGGCGAAGTCGAAGTCGAGCGGCGCGTCGTTCTTGCGGGTCAGCATGACGAAGCGGGTGACGTCGGCGCCGACCTCGTCGACCACGTCGCGCAGCGTCACGAAGGTGCCCGCGCGCTTCGACATCTTGTAGGGCTCGCCCGCCTTGTAGAGCTTGACGAGCTGGCAGAGCTTGACGTCGAGGTCCACCCGGTTGTCGCTGAGCGCGGCCACCGCCGCCCTCATGCGCTTGACATAGCCGCCATGGTCGGCGCCCCAGACGTCGATCAGCAGGTCGAAGCCGCGCTCGATCTTGTCGCGGTGATAGGCGATGTCGGGGGCGAAATAGGTCCAGGCGCCATCCGCCTTGCGCACCGGGCGGTCGACGTCGTCGCCATACGCCGTCGAGCGGAACAGGGTCTGCGGGCGGGCCTCCCAATCCTCGGGCAGCTTGCCCTTCGGTGGCTCCAGCTCGCCGACATAGACCAGATCCTTGGCCTCGAGCGCCTTCAGCGTCGCCTCGATCTTGCCGGTGCCATAGAGCGAGCGTTCCGAGAAGAACACGTCCATCTCGACGCCCAGCGCCGCCAGATCTTCGCGGATCAGGCCCATCATCCGCTCGATGGCGAAGTCGCGCACCGGGCCCAGCCAGCTTTCCTCCGGCTGGTCCATCAGGCTGGGGCCGAATTCGGCCGCGAGCGCCTTGCCCACGGTCACCAGATAGTCGCCCGGGTAGAGGCCCGCGGGGATCTCGACCGCCTGGCCGTTCGCCTCGCGGTAGCGCAGATAGGCGGAACGGGCGAGCACGTCGACCTGCGCGCCACCGTCGTTGACGTAATATTCCGTGGTGACCGCA
>JAVVFE010000053.1:0-12101 GCA_032251175.1 Thermohalobaculum sp. | reverse complement strand
ACGAGCCGCGCGGCCTCGCGGGGCTTGCCGAGGCCGTCGCCTTCGCCCGCCGCCGTCACGGCGCCGAGAGCGGCCTCGTCAGCGCCATGCACGCCCCCGACCGGGTCGAGACCTGCACCACGCGGCTGCTCGCCGAGACGATGGCCGCGGCGCGCGCGCTCGACTGCCCGGTGCGCCTCCACATGGCGCAGGGCGTGATGGAGGTCGAGACCGTCCAGCGCCTGCACGGCACCACCGCGCCCGGCTGGTTGGACTGCCACGGCCTGCTGAACGACCGCCTGATCGCGCCCCACGCGACGCTGGCGACCGACGACGACCTCGCCCGCTACGCCGCGCATGGCGTCACCGTCGCCCATTGCCCGTTGGTCGCGGGCCGGCATGGCGGCGCGCTGCGTTCCCTCGCGCGGCTCAGGCGCATGGGCATCCGGGTCGGCTTGGGCACCGACACGGCGCCGCCCGACATGGTGCTGAACATGGCCATGGGCGCGATGCTGTGCCGCGTGGTCGAGGGCGACGCCACCGCCTGCTCGGCCGCCGATCTCTATGACGCCGCCACAATCTCGGGGGCCGATGCGCTGCATCGCCCCGATCTCGGGCGCCTCGCGCCGGGGAGCAAGGCCGACATCGCCGTATTCGCCATGGACGATGTGCACATGACGCCCCGCATCGACCCGATCCAGACGCTGATCCTCGGCGCCACGGGCCGCGTCACCCGCGCGACCGTCGTCGACGGGCGCCTGTCCATGCGCGACGGGCATGTTGCGGGCATCGACCTCGCCGCGGCCCGCGCCCGGGCGCAGGCGCAGTTCGACGGCCTTCTCGCGAAATATCCGCAGCGGACCCACGGCCACCCCCCGCTGGCCCAGATCTTCCCGCCCAGCTACCCCCCGATGGAGGGCTCCCATGATGCATGATGCCAAGGGCTTCCGGGATGGCACGCCCGAAGCTGGCGAGGCGTCCCCCGCCCTCGAGGTGCGTGGCCTCACCGTCGAGTTCCCCAACCGGCGCGGCACGCTCACGGCGGTCGAGGGCGTCTCGCTTTCCATCGCGCCGGGCGAGGTGCTGGGGGTGGTGGGCGAATCGGGCGCGGGCAAGTCGATGACCGGCCTCGCCGTCCTCGGCCTGCTCGAGCCGCCCGGCCGCATCGCCGCGGGCGAGATCCTGATCGGCGGCCGGCGCGTGCCCAAGCTCACCCAGATCGACGGCTCGATGCCGCGCCTCAATGCGATCCCGCCGGGCTGCTCCTTCAACCCGCGCTGCCCGCAGGCGGGCCCGCGCTGCCGGCGCGAGCGCCCGGCGCTGGCCGCCGTGGGCGCCGGCCATTCGGCCTGCTGGCTGGAACAGGAAGGCGTCGAATGAAGGACCCTCACAACGCCCTCGAGGTCGAGGGCCTCGGCATGGTGTTTGACGTGTCGGCCTCGTGGCTTCACCGCGTGGTCGAGCGCAAGCCCAGGCGCTTCCTGCGCGCCGTCGATGATGTCACCTTCGCGGTCCCAGGCGGCGGCTGCCTTGCGTTGGTGGGCGAGTCGGGTTGCGGCAAATCCACCGTGGCCCGGCTCGTCACCGGGCTTTACCGACCGACCTCGGGCACCGTGCGCTTTGCACCCGCGCTGAGCGGCGCCCCGCTCGCGGCGCAGATGATCTTCCAGGACCCCTATGCCAGCCTCAACCCGCGCTGGCGCGTGGGCGACATCGTGGCCGAGCCGATCCGCGAGCTTCGCCTGCGCGAGACGGAGGCCGACGCGATCGACCGCGTGGCCGAGCTTTTGCGCACCGTGGGCCTGTCCCCCGACGACATGGCCAGGTATCCGCACGAGTTCTCGGGCGGCCAGCGCCAGCGCATCTCGATCGCGCGTGCGCTTGCGTCAGAGCCCGAGTTCCTGGTCTGCGACGAGCCGACCTCGGCGCTCGATGTCAGCGTGCAGGCGCAGATCCTGAACCTGATGCGGCGGTTGCAGGACGAGCTCGGCCTCACCTACCTGTTCATCAGCCACGACCTCAGCGTGGTGCGGCACATGGCCGACCGGATCGCGGTGATGTATCTGGGCCGCATCGTCGAGGAGGCCGAGACCGAGGCCCTGTTCGACGCGCCCGTGCATCCCTACACGCGGCTCCTGCTCGAGACCATCCCGGACCTTCAGGCACCCAGGCGGCGCCGTGCGGCCCCCGGCGGCGAGCCCCCAAGCCCGCTCGCGCCACCGCCGGGCTGCGCCTTCAATCCGCGCTGCCCCATCGCTATGCCGGTCTGCCGCACCGACCGGCCGGCCGGGACGCCGCGCTGCGGGATCGGACGGGTTGCATGTCATGCGGCCGCCACCATGACGGCGGCCTGATCGGTGCCACCTGAATGGCATTCCGAATTGGGCACGCACGATTTCCGCCGGCGGCGCCGATCGATTCAGCGTCTGATTCGCCACACGCTCATGCAGCCATGGGCAGAATGCCGATGATCTGCTGTTCGGTTCGTATCGTTCGCTTCATCGTCCGTCCCTTCCTTGGGGCGTACTCTAGGCGCTGATGGAGGAAAAACCCCGTGGCAGGTCGGCAAGGGCAGCGAGCTGCCTCGCCACGCTCAGAGCCTCACGACGATCTCTCGTGCGAAGCGAGACCTTGACGTCCGAGGCTTTGCCGTACGGATGCAGCGCCTCGGGGATCGGCCATCGGAGGTAGTGGACGCTATGTCGCGAGAGAGTCAGGTAGGCGGGAATCCGCACGGCACTGTCTCACCTGCATGTCTCACCAGAGAACTGCAGCCGCAAGGCATTGCTTTTGAAGGATATGGTGGGCGGTACTGGGCTCGAACCAGTGACCCCAGCGATGTGAACACTGTGCTCTACCAACTGAGCTAACCGCCCGTGCGGCGGACACATAGGCGCGCGGGCGCGCCTTCGTCAAGCGGATTCGGCCCGTGCGGGTTGCAGGCGCTCCAGCAGGTCGGCGATCTCGTCGTAGTGCCCGGCCACCGCCTCGGGGGCCAGCTCGGCCAACGGCTCGGCGGCGAAGCCGAAGCTGACCAGGACGCAGGGCACCCCCGCCGCGCGCGCGGTGTCGCGGTCGGTCGAGGTGTCGCCCAGCATGACCGAGCGCGCGGGCAGGGCGCCGATGCGGCGCGCGGTCTCGCGGAAATGCTCGGGGTCGGGCTTGCGGATGGCCAGGCTGTCGGCCCCCAGCACCGCCCCGAAACGCCCCAGCACCCCCAGCCGCCCGAGCAGGGCCAGCGCCAGCCGCTCGGGCTTGTTGGTGCAGACGCCGAGCCGCCAGCCCGCCGCCGCCAGCCGGTCGAGGCAGGGCTCGACCCCGTCATAGAGCCGCGAGTGGACCGCGATACCCCGGGCATAGGCGTCCAGAAGCTCGGGGTAGATCGCGTCCGTCAGCGCCACAGCTTCCGCCGTATCGGGGTCACGCCCCGCCCGCATGAGCGACTGGCGGATCATCGAGCGCCCGCCGCGGCCGGCAAAGATGCGGTCCTCGGCCATCGTCAGCGGCGGCAGACCGCGCGGCGCCAGCGCCGCATTGGCTGCGTTCAGCAGGTCTTCGGCGGTGTCCGCCAACGTGCCGTCCAGATCGAAGATCGCGCCCCGCATCGCCCCGTCCCGTCCCGCCGGGCCGCGCCTTGGCAACGAACCGACACAGATTCTGATCGCGCCGCCCTTTCCGGGCCGCTCGCGCTCGGGATATAGAAAAGCCATGTCAGCGTCCACCACCCCCCGCCGCCCCGTTGCCGTCGTCGTCCTTGCCGCCGGCAAGGGCACGCGGATGCGCTCGGACCTGCCGAAGGTCCTGCACCCGATCGGCGGGCGCCCGATGCTCGGCCACGCGCTGGCGGCAGCGGCAACGCTCGACCCCGCGCGCGCGGCGGTGGTCGTGGGCCATGGCGCCGAGGCGGTGGCGGCGGCGGCCCAGGCCGTGCTGCCCGGCGCGCAGATCTGCCTGCAGGCCAACCAGAAGGGCACGGCGCACGCCGTGCTGGCGGCGCGCGCGGTGCTGGACGGCTTCGCGGGCGACGCGGTCGTCCTCTACGGCGACACGCCCTTCATCGCGCCCGGAACGCTCGCGCGCCTCATCGACGCGCGGGCCGGGGCCGAGATCGTCGTGCTGGGCTTCGAGGCGGCCGAGCCGGGACGCTATGGCCGGCTGGTGCCGGGCGCCGACGGGATGCTCGACCGCATCGTCGAGGCCAGGGACGCGACCGCGGCGGAACTGGCGATCCGCACCTGCAATTCCGGCGTCATGGCGGCCGATGCCGCGACGCTGCTGCGCCTGCTCGACCGGGTGGGCTGCGACAACGCACAGGGCGAATACTACCTCACCGACGTGGTGGGCCTCGCGCGGGCCGAGGGGCGCGCCTGCCGCGCCGTGCTGTGCGACGAGGTCGAGACCATGGGCATCAACGACCGGGTCGAACTCGCCCGCGCCGAGGCCCTGTTCCAGGCCCGCGCGCGGCACGCGGCGATGCTGGCGGGCGCCAGCATGACCGCGCCCGAGACCGTGTTCCTCAGCTGGGACACCGTGCTGGGGCGCGACGTCGCCATCGGCCCCAACGTCGTCCTTGCCCCCGGCGTGCGCGTGGCCGATGGCGCCGAGATCCGCGCCTTCTGCCATCTCGAGGGCGCCGAGGTGGGCGCGGGCGCCATCGTCGGCCCCTTCGCGCGGCTCAGGCCCGGCGCGCGGATCGGCGCGGACGCCCATGTCGGCAATTTCGTCGAGATCAAGAATGCAAGCCTCGGCCCCGGCGCCAAGGCCAACCACCTGTCTTACGTCGGCGATGCCACGGTCGGTGCGGGCGCGAACCTCGGCGCGGGGACCATCACCTGCAATTACGACGGCGTCGACAAGCACCGGACCGAGATCGGCCCGGGCGCCTTCATCGGCGTCAACGCCGCGCTGATCGCGCCCGTCCGCGTCGGTGCGGGCGCTTATGTCGCGACCGGCACGGTGGTCACCCGCGACGTGCCCGAGGACGCGCTGGCCATCGCCCGGGTGGCGCAGGAAAACCGCGAGGGCAGCGCCGGGCGGCTGCGCGACCGGCTGAAGGCGCGCAAGGCGGCGCGGAACAAGACCGCCGGCTAGGGCGATTGCGGGACCCGGACCTCCGCGAGAGCGGAAGCCCGATACCGCCTGCCCGGCCGGATGCGCGGCGAAACAAGGATCCGGCGCCTCCCGTCCGACCCGGTCGGACCGGCGGCGTCAAGCGGAACGAGGGACGGTTTCATGTGCGGGATCATCGGCATCCTGGGGCAGCTCGACGCCGCGCCCCGCATCCTCGACGCGCTCAAGCGGCTGGAATACCGCGGCTATGACAGCGCGGGGCTCACGACGCTGTTGAACGGCAAGCCGATCCGGCGGCGCGCGGTCGGCAAGCTCTCGGCGCTGCGCAAGCTGGTGACCGAGCACCCCGCACCCGGCAGCGCCGGCATCGGCCACACCCGCTGGGCCACCCATGGCGCGCCCACGGTGACCAACGCGCACCCGCACGCCGCCGGCCCCGTCCATGTCGTGCACAACGGCATCATCGAGAATTTCCGCGAGCTGCGCGCGGAGCTGACCGCCGCCGGCTGCACCTTCGAGACCGAGACTGACACCGAGGTCGTGGCGCAGATGGTGGCCCACCTGATGGCCGAAGGCGCCGAGCCGTTCGAGGCCGTCAGCCGCACGCTGGACCGTGTGCGCGGCGCCTTCGCGCTCGCCTTCCTGTTCGAGGGGCAACCCGACCTGATGATCGCCGCCCGCCACGGCTCGCCGCTCGCGATCGGCTGGGGCGAGGACGAGATGTTCGTGGGCTCGGACGCGCTGGCGCTGTCGCCGCTCACCTCGCAGATCACCTATCTCGACGAGGGCGACCGCGCCGTGCTGCACCGCGCGGGTGCGCAGGTCTATGACGCCGCGGGCCGGCCCGTCACCCGCGCCCGACGCACCGTGGCGATCGAGCAGTCGATGCTCGAGAAGGCCGGCCACAAGCACTTCATGGCCAAGGAGATCCACGAGCAGCCCACCGTGCTGGGCCTGGTGGTCGCCCGCAACGTGGCGGCCGACCGCAGGCAGATCGCCTCGCCCGCCGACGCGCTGCCCTGGGCCGCGGTCTCGCGGCTTCTGCTGATCGGCTGCGGCACCGCCTCCTATGCCGGGCATGTCGCGAAATACTGGTTCGAGGCGATGGCCGGCCTGCCGGTCGAACTCGATATCGCCTCCGAATTCCGCTACCGCGACCATCCGCTGTCGGGCTCGGAGGCCGCGATCTTCATCAGCCAGTCGGGCGAGACCGCCGACACGCTCGCAGCCCTGCGCCATGTCGCGGGGCGGGTGGCGGCGACGGCGGCGGTGGTGAACGTGAGCGAAAGCTCGATCGCGCGCGAGGTCGGCACGGTGCTGCCGATCCTCGCCGGGCCCGAGATCGGCGTCGCCTCGACCAAGGCGTTCACCTGCCAGCTTGGCACGCTGGCGGCGGCGGCGATCCTCGCGGCCCGGGTGCGCGGGCGGCTCGATGCCGCGGCCGAGGCCCGGCTGGTGGCCGATTATGTCGAACTGCCCCGCCTGATGGCCGAGGCGCTGGAGAACGAGCCGCGCATCGCCGACATCGCCCAGGACATCGCGCCGGCCCGCGACGTGCTCTATCTGGGGCGCGGACCGATGTTCCCGATCGCCCTCGAAGGCGCACTGAAGCTCAAGGAAATCAGCTACATCCACGCCGAGGGCCATGCCTCGGGCGAACTCAAGCACGGACCGATCGCGCTGGTCGACGAAAGCGTGCCCGTGATCGTCATGGCGCCCAGCGACGCGCTGTTCGACAAGACCGTCTCGAACATGCAGGAGGTGATGGCGCGGGGCGGGCGCGTCGTGCTGATCTCGGACGCCGCCGGCATCGCCGCGGCGGGCGAGGGGGTGTGGCGCACCATCCGGATGCCCGATTGCGCCCCCTGGCTCGCGCCCATCGTCTATGCCGTCCCGGCGCAGCTTCTGGCCTATCACGCGGCGCTGGCCAAGGGCACCGACGTGGACCAGCCGAGAAACCTCGCCAAATCGGTTACCGTCGAGTAGACTGCGTGCAAATCAACGAAAACAAGAACACCATACTTTGGGGAAGAGCGAGGGCACTCCCATGCTGCGGCACACATTGATCGTGGCGGTCGGCCTTGCGCTTCTCGGCTGTGCCGAGAAGCCGAAGGAAGTCGCGCAACCGGCTCCCGAGGTGATCACCACACGGCCCGACTGCTACACCGTCGTGCTGTTCGACAAGCACCCGATCAAGCAGCCCGAAGCCGGCGTATCACCGGAAGACGCACGGTTCCTGGGCCAGTGGAAGCAGGGTGCGTGGAACGGCGAATGGTGCCACGACCTGCTGATCACCGAGGTGAAGAAGGGCGGCGAAGTGCGCATGGTCGACATGCACGCGCCCTACGAACCCTGGGGCCAGCCGGCCTCGGCCTTCCAGCGCGTCGGCCACATCGACAAGGACGGGTTCCTCAACGTCCGCTACGGCACCGAATCGGTGCGCTACCGCATCGAGGGCGGCCGGATGATCGCCGAACGCTCGGGCATCCACGGCAATCTGGTGGCGATGTTGCAGCAGGACGGCTACACGCCCCTGCCGCCGGCCCGCCCGGGCAAGGCGCTGACCGAGGCGCCCGGGACGAACCAGGCTGCCGCGAAGGTCGCATCCCTCCAGTAAGGGGCGATCTCCGGGCCTGGCGGTAATGCCCGCCGGGCACCGGCCGGCGCGGCTGGCACCCGCCTCACCCGCCTGCGGCCACCAGCGAGACGATGACCTCGTTGCGCCGATAGGCCGGGATGGTCCAGGGCGGGTTGTAACCCGCTGCCTGCCAGTCGTCGCGATGCGCCTGCCCGCGCGCGGCCAGCCACGCCTCGAGCCGCGCCCGCTCGCGCGTGATGGCCTCGTGCCCCAGCACGCCCGAAAAGGTAACCACGGCAACCTCGCGGGGCGGGATCGCGACGATCTCGACCGCGGGGTCGGTCGGGCGCGGCGCCGTCCCAGGGGTCATCCCGTCGGGCAGCACGAAGACCGTCTCCCAGCCCCCGCCCGCAGGGGCGCTCAGGACCGGTGCGGTCATCGCGATGGTCTCGCCCGCGGGGGCGGTCAGCACCGGCGCCGTCATCGCGATCTCGGCCTGCCCGGTGTTGGCGCCCCGGATGTAGTCGAACAGCCGCCCGAATCCTTCGCGCACCGCCGGGCCGCGGTCCTCGCCCGCCACCACGGTGCGCGCGACGGTCAGCGCCGGATATGCCCGGATCTGGAAGTCGCCCTCCTCGGCGATCAGCCTGAACGCGGGCTCCTCGGCCGCCTTGCCACCCACCACCGAACACCCCGCCAGCACCAGGCCCGCCAGAAGCGCGCCTGCCATCGCCGTCACCCTGCCCATCCGTCCGCTCCGCCCGGCTGCGTCGAGTCCAGATGTAGCGCGGCATCGCCCGGTTTCGAGGCGCCGGGGCCGCGTGCGGGCAGCCTCGGCCCTACCCGGTCTCGCGCGCCCGCAACTCGCGGCGCATGATCTTGCCGGTGGCGGTCACCGGCATCTGGTCGATGAAGGCGACCGCGCGGGGCGCGACATGCGGGCTGATCCGGGCGCGGACCAGCGCCTTCAGCTCCTCGGCCAGCGCGTCCGAGGGCTGGGCGCCCGGCTTCAGCGTCACATAGGCTTTCACGATCTCGGTGCGCAACGGGTCGGGCACGCCGATGCAGGCGGCGAGCGCGACCGAAGGGTGCCCGGCAAGGCAGGTCTCGATCTCGCTCGGCCCGATCCGGTAGCCGGCCGAGGTGATCACGTCATCGGTGCGCGAGGCGTAGAAGAAATAGCCGTCCTCGTCGATCCGCCCCTCGTCGCCGGTCAGCATCCAGTCGCCGACGAACTTCTCGGCGGTCTTTTCCGGCTGGCGCCAGTAATGCAGGAACATCGCCGGATCGCCGCGCCGGACCGCGATCTCGCCGGTCTCGCTGGCCGCCACCGGCTGCCCGTCAGGCCCAAGGATCGCGACGTCCGAGCCGGGGAAGGGCTTGCCCATCGACCCCGGGCGCACCGGCATCACGCTCGCGCAGTTGCCCAGCACCAGGTTGCATTCGGTCTGGCCGTAGAACTCGTTGATCGTCAGTCCGAAGGCCGCCTGCCCCCAGTCCAGCGTCGCCGCCCCCAGCGCCTCGCCGCCCGAGCCGACCGAGCGCAGCTTCGCCCCGAACCGGGCGGGGTCGGGCACCGCGCGCATCAGGCGCAGCGCGGTCGGCGGGATGAAGGAATTGCGCACGCCCAGCCGCGCCATCAGGTCGAAGGCGCGCTCGGGATCGAACTTTTCCATGCGGTGCGCGACCAGCGGAACGCCGGCGCGCAAACTGGGCAGCGCCATGTTGCACAGGCCACCGATCCAGGCCCAGTCGGCCGGGGTCCAGGCGCAATCGCCCGCCTGCGGGAAGAACTCGTGGGTCAGCGTCACCCCGGGCACATGGCCCAGCAGCACCCGGTGCCCGTGCAGCGCCCCCTTCGGCGGCCCGGTGGTGCCCGAGGTGTAGGAGATGAAGGCTGGATCCTCGGGCCCGGTCTTGGCGACGGGGTATTCGTCGCGCGCCTTGCCCAGCTCCTGCCAGAAGCCCCAGGCGCCATCGCCCGGACGATCGACCGAGAACACCGTGCCCAGCTCGGGCAGCCGCGCGCGGATCGCCGCCACCTTGGCCAGGTTCGCGGCATCGGTGACCACGATGCGCACCCCCGCATCGCCGAGCCGGAATTCGAGCGCGTCCTCGCCGAACAGCGTGAACAGCGGCACCACCACCGCCCCCATCATGTAGGCGGCGATATGGGTGATCATCGTCTCGGGCATCTGCGGCAGCAGCACGCCGATCCGGTCGCCGCGCTTCAGCCCGTGCTCGGCCAGCGCGTTCGCGAAGCGGCGCGCGGCACGGGCAAGCTGGGCGTAGGTGTAGTGCCGCAACTCGCCATCAGGGCGCAGATAGATCAGCGCCAGCCGGTCGGGATCGGTGCGCGCCCATTTCTCACAGACATCCCAGGCGATGTTGTAGTGCTGGGGCACCTGCCATCGGTGCGCTGCGCGCATCGCGTCCCAGCTCTCGGCGCGCGTGACCTCGACCATATTCTTCTTCTCCGTCCCCGGCCGCGAGCCAGAGACGCTAGTGCAGGTCCGCGGCCCGCGCAATGCGCGGCGCCACGCCTCAGCCCCGCGCGCGCAGCAAGCCGACGATGTCGTAGACCTCGGCCACGATCGGCCGGGCGATCGCATCGGCGCGGCCCGCACCATCCGCGAGGATGCGGTCGATCTCGGCCGGGTCGCCCATCAGGCGCGTCATCTCGGCGGTGATGGGGCTCAGGCGCGCGACCGCGGCCTCGACCAGGCGGGGCTTGAACGCGCCGAAGCCCTGACCGGCGTATTCTTCCAGCACCGCCTCGGCGGTGCGGTCGGTCAGCGCCGCCATGATGCCGACCAGGTTCCTCGCCTCGGGCCGGCCCTCCAGCGCCGCCATCGTCTCGGGCAGCGGCTCGGGATCGGTCTTGGCCTTGCGGATCTTCTGCGAGATGGTGTCCGCGTCGTCCGTCAGGTTGATCCGGCTCATGTCCGAGGGGTCGGACTTCGACATCTTCTTGGTGCCGTCGCGCAAGCTCATGACGCGCGGCGCCGGGCCGCCGATCATCGGCTCGGGCAGCGGGAAGAAGTCGGGCACGCCGAAATCCTTGTTGAACTTGGCGGCAATGTCGCGCGCCAGCTCCAGGTGCTGCTTCTGGTCCTCGCCCACCGGCACATGCGTGGCCTTGTAGGCCAGGATGTCGGCCGCCATCAGCGCGGGATACATGTAGAGGCCACCCGACTGCGCCTCGGCGTTCTTGCCGGCCTTTTCCTTGAACTGGGTCATCCGGTTCAGCCAGCCCAGCCGCACGACGCAGGAACACACCCAGCCAAGCTCGGCATGGGCCGGGACCTGGGACTGGTTGAAGATGATCGAGCGCGCCGGGTCGAGCCCCGAGGCGAGATAGGCGGCGGCGACCGAGCGGATCGCGTCGCGCAGCGCGCCCGGCTCCTGCCAGGTGGTGATCGCGTGCAGGTCGACGATGCAATAGATCGTCTCCATCCCCGCCTCGTCCTGCATCTCGACGAAGCGTTTCAGTGCGCCCAGATAGTTGCCGAGCGTGAGCGCCCCGGTGGGCTGCACGCCCGAGAAGACGCGCGGGCGGTGCTTCGCGGTCGGTGCTGCGGCCTCGGTCATGGTGGTGTCGTTCCTGTCGCTTGCGCCCCGCCCCTGCGGGCCCGGCCCTGATCCCGCAGGCTTAATGCGCGGCAGGCAGGGCTTCGTCAAGACGCGGCCCGGCACTGGCGGCGCGACGCGGGGCGCGCTAGAACCCGCAGGATGAGCGAGACCCCCACCTTCTGGCCGCGCCCCGCCGCGGGCGTGCCCGTCCACCCCGTCCTCTGGGCGATGGTGGGCGTGATGGTGCTGCTCGAGGCGCTGATGTCGGCGGCCGATGCCGGCCTCGTGCCGCAGATCTTCCACCGCGTCTGGCTCTACACCGCCTTCGCCTTCTTCGACGCGCAGTTCGAACTGGCCCGCAGCGGCATCTTCTTCGACCCCCAACTGGTCTGGTCGCTGGTGAGCTATGCCTTCCTGCATGGCGGTTGGCTGCATCTGGGGCTGAACGGCGCGGTGTTCCTGGCGCTCGGCCACGGCATCAGCCGCAGCATCGGCATCGGCCGGACGGTGGCGCTGTTCGCGCTGACCGCGGCGGCGGGGGCGATCCTGTTCGCCCTCATTGCCGACACGGGCTGGCCGCTGGTGGGCGCCTCGGGCGCGGTGTTCGGCTTCCTCGGGACGGTCACCGGCTGGCGGCTCCGCGCGCTGCGGGCGGCGGGGCTGACGGCGGCGCCGATCTGGCGGATGCTGGCGGGGCTGGTCGCGATCAACGCGCTGATGGCCTTCGGCCTGATCGGCATGGGCGGCGCGCTGGCCTGGGAGGCACATCTGGGCGGCTTCGCAGCCGGCTGGGCGATGGCCTGGGTCTGGACCCCGCGGCCCGCCAGCCCGGACTGAGCCGGCCTCATACCAGCTTGCATTGATCGGAACCGATCGTTGGGACGTCCGCTGCGCCCTGCCC